>QEVN01000158.1 GCA_003576795.1 Burkholderiales bacterium | reverse complement strand
TCCAGGCGTCGCGGTCGATCGACGTGATCCGCTCGTAGGCCTCGCGCGAGAACGACAGGCCGTTCCAGTGCAGATCTTCGTAGCGCGGGCTCGTGCCGAACACGTGCTCGAAGCCGTCGGCGCGGCCTTCGATGCGATCGATCATCCACTTCAGCACGCGCATGTTCTCGCCGAAGCCCGGCCAGACGAACTTGCCGTTCTCGTCGGTGCGGAACCAGTTGACGCAGAAAATGGCCGGCAGCTTCGCGCCGCTCGCCTCGAGCCGCTCGCCCAGCGCGAGCCAGTGCGCGAAGTAGTCGCCCATGTGGTAACCGCAGAACGGCAGCATCGCGAACGGATCGCGGCGCACGATGCCGGTGGCGCCCGCCTGGGCGGCGGTGGTCTCCGAGCCCATCGTCGCCGCCATGTAGACGCCTTCGGTCCAGCTGCGCGCCTGGGTGACGAGCGGAACCGTGGTGGAACGCCGTCCGCCGAAAATGAACGCGTCGATCGGCACGCCGTCGACGCTGTCCCAGTTCGGGTCGATCGACGGGCACTGCGCCGCGGCCACGGTGAAGCGCGAGTTCGGGTGCGCGGCCTTGCGTCCGGCCTTGCCGTCGGCCGGCGTCCAGTCGTTGCCGCGCCAGTCGATCAGATGCCCGGGCGGCTCCGACAGGCCTTCCCACCAGACGTCGCCGTCGTCGGTGAGCGCCACGTTCGTGAAGATCGTGTTCTCGCGCAGCATCGCCACGCAGTTCGGATTCGTCTTCTCGCTGGTGCCCGGCGCCACGCCGAAGAAGCCGGCCTCGGGGTTGATCGCGTAGAGCCGCCCGTCGGTGTGCGGCTTGATCCACGCGATGTCGTCGCCGATGGTCGATACCTTCCAGCCGTCGAAGCCCTTGGGCGGGATCAGCATCGCGAAATTCGTCTTGCCGCAGGCTGACGGAAAGGCGGCGGCGACGTGATAGCGCTTGCCTTCGGGAGAAGTCACCGCGAGCACCAGCATGTGCTCGGCGAGCCAGCCCGGGCCGCCCCGCTCGGCATCCTGGCGCCCCATGTTCGACGCGATGCGCAGCGCGAAGCATTTCTTGCCGAGCAGCGCGTTGCCGCCGTAGCCCGAGCCGTAGGACCAGATCTCGCTGGTCTGCGGGAAATGCACGATGTACTTGGTGTCGTTGCACGGCCAGGGCACGTCGGCCTGGCCGGGCGCCAGCGGCGCGCCCACCGAGTGCACGCAGGGCACGAAGCCGCCGTCCTCGCCGAGCAGTTCGGCGACGTCGCGGCCGATGCGCGTCATCGTGCGCATGCTCACGACCACGTAGGGACTGTCGGTCAGCTCGACGCCGATGTGCGAGATGTGGCTGCCGAGCGGCCCCATCGAGAAGGGAATCACGTACAGCGTGCGCCCGCGCATGCAGCCGTCGAACAGTTGCTCGAGCGTTGCTCGCATCTCGTCGGGGTCGACCCAGTGATTGGTGGGGCCGGCGTCCTCGCGCTTCTCGCTGCAGATGAAGGTGCGGTCTTCCACGCGCGCGACGTCGCTCGGGTCGGACAGCGCCAGGAAGGAGTTCGGCCGCTTCTTCGGATCGAGCCGGCGCAGCGTGCCCGCTTCGACCATCGCGTCGCACAGCCGGTCGTACTCGGCCTGCGAGCCGTCGCACCAGTGGATGCGTTCGGGCTTCGCGAGATCGGCGATGCGGCCCACCCATTCGATCAGCCGCCGGTTGCGCATCCAGGCGGGAGCGCCGCCAGGCGACGTTCGATTCAAAGGCGCTTCGGCGCGAACGTGGGACATGGACCAACCTCCTTGATGGGAATCCTGGGGCAACGGCGTGGGCCTTGCCACGCGGCATTCCGTGCGCCTGCGCGACGGAACGCGCTGCAAATTCTTCTCGGCCGATTCGGCATGCCGGCTCCGCGAGCCGCAAAAGCAGCGGCCGGAATCTCCGGGCCTCGAGGCAAGCCGGCGAGGCGGGATCCCGGCGCGATAAAAGGGTTGCCCAGTTTACACCGGGCGTAAGGCCCGACAGCAGCGTCCGCGCCGGCAGCGCATCGACCCCGCTAAGCGCTGGCCGGGCCACCAACCGCGGCGCATGCGCGGGATAATTGCCGGATGCCCGCCGAGCTGTCCGCGGAACTCCTGCTCGATGCCTGCGATCGCGCCCGAACCCTCGCGCGCGGCGAGTACGAGCCGCTGCGCGATCTCGCCCATGCCGAGGCGCTGCAGACCGGCATCGAAGTGGCGCGAATCGCGCGCGGCGAACGCCCGGTCGGCTACAAGATCGGATTCACCAACCGGTCGATCTGGCCTCTGTACGGCGTGTTCCAGCCGATCTGGGCTCCGGTCTGGAACTCCACGCTGCATGTCGTCGAAGCGGGCGGCGACGGCGAAAGCGCGCCGATCGATGTCGACCTGTCGCGCTTCGCGCAGCCGAGGCTCGAACCCGAGATCGTCATCGGCCTGCGCGCGACGCCGCGCGAGGCGACACCCGAAGCCGTCTGCGAAGCGGCCGAGTGGTTCGCGCACGGATTCGAGATCGTGCAGTGCCCCTATCCCGAGTGGCGCTTCACGGCGGCCGAGGCGGTCGCCGCGCAGAGCCTGCACGGCAGGCTGCTGCTCGGCCCGCGCCGGCCCCTCCGCTCGCTCGGCGATCGCCCGCGCCAGATCGTCGAACGGCTCGCCTCGCTCGAGGTCGATCTGTGCCGCGACGGCGCCTCGGTGGCGCGCGGGCGAGGCAGCGCCGCGCTGGACGGGCCGCTGCAGGCGATCGCGCATCTGGCGCACGAACTGGCGTTGCGGGGCCATTCGATCGAGCCGGGCTCGCTGGTCACCACCGGCACGCTCACCGATGCGCAGCCGCTGTTCGTCGGGCAACGCTGGACGACGCGCATCGAAGGTGTGGAACTACCCGGGCTCGGGATTCGCACCGTCGATGGATCCCGGACATCGTCGCCGGTTCTACGGTAGATTACCGACATGACCCGCCTCAGCCCCGCGCAACGTACCGCCGGCACCGCACGCATCGTGCTCACGGCGGGGGCCCTGTTCGCCGCCGAAGCGCTGTGGCGCGGGTCGATCACCCGCATCCTGATGGCCACCGCCCTGCTGCTGTTCGGCGGCGGCCTGCTGTTCCTCGCCAAGCAGGCCGATTAGGGCCTGTTCACCCTAAGGCCGGACGCTCCTCCTTTGAAGGACGTCGAGTTTTTCACGGTCGACGCGGTCCCGATCGACCGCGAGCTGCAGGACGCCGGCAATACCGGTCCGGAACTCGCGCAACTGGCGGCGAGCTACGCCAACAGCCCGCGCGCGATCGTCGTTCGCGATCCGTCTTCCGACTGGCGGCTGTTCGTCGTGATGCTGCCGCTGGCCTCGCGCCTGTCGCTGATGACGAACCCGATCTTCGCGCACCTGACCCGCGCCTGGGGGCTGAACGTGCGCTTCGTCGGCGTCGATCGCGACCAGCTCGTCTACGATTTCCGCGCGCGGCTGTCCGATCGCACGCTGCGCCTGCTGGTCGACGTGCTCGCGCGCAGCGAAGTCGCGCCGGGCGCGCCGCGTCCGGACAGCGAAGCGCTGGACGTGCTCTTCGCGTCGCTCGCCGACGAGATGCTCACCACGCTCGATCGCCGGCGCGACGACTGGGGACGGCACCTGGACCGCGAGCACCGCCTCGAGCCGCCGGCGGCAGGGTCGCTGTTCGACCGCGCAGGGCGTCATCCGGATTTCCTCGCCCGCCTCCGGGCGGCGCTGCGCGACGAAATCATCGACGTCGATTTCTACGGGCGCACGCTGCGCTCGATCGACCTGCGCGAGGATGCGATCGACGCGCGCGTGCGCGCGGTGCTCGAGTCGGCGCTCGACCCGGTCACGCTCGCCAAGCTGTCGAAGACCGGGGCCGGCCTGCACCTGGGCTGCTACAACTGGCTGCGCATCGATCGGCGGCACGCCGCGCCGCGCGCGCACCTGCTGGCGAGGCTGCCGTCGTTCGCGAATTTCTTCGCCGACGCGCTGGTGCCGATCGACGCCTGCGCGCCCGAACGCGACCCCGCCGACGAAGCGCTGCACGACGATTCCGCGGTGCCGACGAGAACCGCCCGCCCCACCTTCGAGTTGCGCCCGATCGCCGCGCGCGAACGCAGCGCACACAGCCTGTACTGGGCCGCCGCGCTGAAGCGCGCGATCGACGCGGGGCAGGATCGCGCGACGATCGAAGCGATCGCCCAGCGCTTCGCGGTCGGCGACAACGTCGTGCGGCGGATCTGGCGCGAGCGCCCTGCCGCACTGGGCCAGCCGCCCACCTGGCAGCTGGGCCAGATCCTGCGCCAGTTGCAGGCGAACGGCGAACGCGCGTGGCCGGTCGACGCGGCCGGCTGGCAGGCGCTGATCGCGAGCGCGGTACCGGCCGAAGCCGCCTGATACACGAGCCCGACTCGCAGCAGCGCGTGCGACCCTGCCCGGCACGTGCCGCGCTCACCCGTCGCGCGCCACCTCTCGCAGGAACTCCGTCCACTCGCGCGCGAAGCGCTCGATCGAGAAGCGCGCGAGCGCATCGGCGCGCGCCGCCTCGCCCCAGCGCCGCGCCAGTTCCGGATCTTCGACCAGCGTTCGCATCACGTCGACCAGCGCGTCGACGTTCGTGTCGGCATAACCGTTCACGCCGTTGCGGATCACCGTCGGCATCTCGGTGGTGGCGAGCGCGATCACCGGCACGCCGACGGTCATCGCCTCGAGCACCGACAGGCCCAGGCTCGTGTAGCGGATCGGATTGAAGAAGAAGCGGAAGCGCGACACGAAGCCCGGCAGCTCGAGATTCGGAATCTCGCCGGCGCCGCCGATCGCTTCCGAGCCCATGCCGACCAGCGTCAGCGGAACGCGCTCGCGCACCCGCTCGAACACGTCGGCGCCCAGCCGCCGCCCGCGCTCGCGCAGGTGGTTGACGACGACGATCCCTTCGCCGCGATCGCCGCGATAGCGCGCGTCGTCGGGCACCAGGACTCCGTGCTCGATGACGCGCGTGCGCGCATCGCCGTTGTCCCACATCAGCGCGTTGAACGAGGTCACGTGCACGATGCGCGCGCCGCTGTCGGCCGCCGGATGGCGCGTCGCCGTCGGATGCTGCTGCGGCGGGTCGTGCTCGAGATAGACGGCGGGCAGCGCGCGCTGCGCCTCGCTCAGCCAGCGCAGACGATCCTCGTTCCAGTGACGGCGGGACTGGTACAGCACGCAGTCGAAGCGCCGCTGCGCGACCTCTTCGGCGGCGACCTCGTGCACGTTCGGGCCCCACGGCAATGTGCCCACGCGTCCGCCATGTCCGGGCGGATGGCCGGGCAGCGTGACGAGATGGAAGTCGTGCGCCGCCTGGCTGAGGTAGTACAGATAGTTGCCGTGCACGTGCCAGGTGAGCACCTGCAGGCGCGAGCCGTCCTCCGGGGTGACCATCGCGATGCCGCTCGGTTGCGCTCAGTTGCGCTCAGTTTGCCGCTCGGTTGCCGCTCACGCGCCGGCCGGCACGAGTGCCGGCAACGGCCGTTGCGCGTCTACCGACAGCTGGTGCAGCGCCAGCTCGAACACCGCATCGACGTCGATCGCCGACGCGCACGGATGCCCGGCGCGCGGACACGAGAGATGCGCGCACGGGCGGCACTCCATGTCGACGGCGAGCATCGGATGCATCTGCCGATCGAGGGGCCGCCAGCGCCGGATCTCGCTGCCGCTGGCGACGACGACGCTGCGCGTGCCCACGCCGACCGCGACGTGCGACACGCCGGTGTCGTTGCAGACGAGCA
>QEVN01000157.1 GCA_003576795.1 Burkholderiales bacterium | reverse complement strand
GCAAGGCCGCGAGCGTGCCGATCGCGACCCAGTGCAGCAGCGCGAACACCGAGGCGAAGGCGAGCGCACGCGCCATCGAGCGCGCGCTCGCCGTCGAGGCGAACCACAACACCGCCGGGAACACGAAGCTCGCCAGCCAGTGCAATCCGATCGTCTTGCCCAGCGACAGCAGCGCGAAGATCGCCAGCGGCACCAGCGCGAGAAAGCGCAGTGCGCGACGATCGCGTGCGGCGTCCGCACCGGCCACCCGCGGCGCTTCCCGCGAGCCGCGCAGCAGCCGCCACGCCACGGCAGGCGTGAGCACGTAGGCGACGCTCGCCGCATACAGCAGCGGCGTTCGCCACGACAGCGCCGCGTCGCCGTGCCGGTTGATCAGGTTGAACATCACGTTCGGCCAGCAGTTCTGCGCGTTCCAGGCGATCTGGATCGCAGCGCCGGGCAGCGATCCCGCGACGATCCACAGCAGGCCGCGCAGCGACGTGGGCGTGGGCCGCGACACCGAATGCAGGAACAGCGCGATCGCGAGCAGGCCGGCGAAATATTTCGACAGCAGCGCGCCCGACAGCGCCAGACCGGTGAGCAGGAAATCCACGCTGCGGCCGCTCGCCAGCGCGCGCAGATACAGCGCCACGGTGAGCGCGCCGAACAGCATCAGCGGAATGTCGGTGGTGATGGCGACGTTCCATGCGTTCAGCGGAACGAGCAGCAGCAGGGTCGCCGCCGACCAGGCCAGCGCCTCCCCGCGGCGGCGCATCAGCGCCCAGCCGAGCGCGGCGAGCAGCGGCGGGGCGAGCAGCGCGGGCAGGCGCAGCACGAAACGGCTGTCGGAGACGCGCTCGAGCAGCGCGAGCCACCAGCCGATCATCGGCGGGTGGTCGTAGAAGCCCCAGTCCGGGTAGCGGCCCCATTGCGCGAAATACGCTTCGTCGCTGGTCAGCGGCAGCGCGGCGGCGAGCCAGGCGCGCAGCGCCGTCAGCGCGAGGAGGGCGATCCAGAAACTGCGGCGCGCGCGATCGGCGTCGCCGAAAGCACGCTCGAAATACGACGTCATCGGCACAAGAAAAAAGGGCGCACATCGCTGTGCGCCCCGAAAACGGCAGGACTCGCCGCCGAAACGGCAGAGACCGCTGCCAGTGCGGCAGCGTTCGCTGCCCCTCCTCCTCCTCGAATGCCGGCCATCCTAATCGACGTCCCGGCGGTCGTCCACGGCTTTCGGGCACGGCGGAATCCGGGCTTTCCCGGAGTCCGGCCGTACGCGGACGCTCGGGCGCCCCGCAGGCGGGCGGCGTACGTCCCGTTCATCGCGCCCGGTCCACCCAGGCGAGCATGCCCAGGGCGAGCACGAAGGCGGCGACGCTGGGAATGCTCACCGACACGAGCGGGGGCCAGGTGTTGAGCAGGCCCAGGTGGGAGAACAGTCCGTTCAGGAAGTGGAAGGCGATGCCGAGCATCACGCCGGCGAAGACCTTGTAGCCGATGCCCCCGGCGCGCGCCTGCAGGTAACCGAAAGGCAGCGCGAGCGCCATCATCACGACGACGGCGAGCGGATAGACGACCTTCTTCCACAGCGCGATTTCGTACTGCGCCGCGTTCTGGCGGTTCTCCTCCAGGTGGCGCACGTAGCGGTACAGCGCCAGCGCCGACATCCGGTCGGGCTGCACGAGCAGCACGCCGAGCAGCGACGGCGTCAGCTCGCTGCGCCACAGGCGCTGCGCCTCGTGCGCCTGCGTCGTCCGGACCAGCGGCGCGTCGCCGGCGAGCATCACCTCGTCGAAGCGGGTCGAATCGACCTCCTCGAGCGCCCAGGCGTCGGGCGGCGCATAACGCGCCGAACGCGCCTCGACCAGCTCCGAGAGCCGCATCTGCGGATCGAACTCGAAGACGCGCACCTCGCGCAGCGTGCCGTCGGGCATCAGCTCGCCCACGTTCACGAAGCGAAGGCGCTCGACCTCTCCGGCCTTGTCGCGCACCGAATCCTTCAGCCACAGCCCGGAGCGGAACTGCCCGCCGGCGGACGCTCCGATCGACGTCAGCCGCAGCTTCTGCGCGAGGCGATCGGCGGGCGGCGCGAGCCCTTCGCCGACCAGCGCGGTGAGCAGCGCGAAGACGAGCCCGATGCTCGCGATCGTCGACAGCGCCTGGCGTCGGCCCAGCCCGGCGGCGCGCATCGCGGTGAACTCGGAATTGGAGGCGAACTGCGCGAGCGCGTAGATCGTGCCGATCAGCGCGGCGATCGGCATCAGCTCGTAGACGTGCGCGGGCAGGCCGAGCAGCACGAAGGCCACGGCATGCTGCAGCCGGTAGCCGCCGCGGCCCACGTCGTCCAGCTCGTTGATGAAGTCGAAGAACGCGAACAGCGCGAGGAAGCCGAACAGCACGAAGGCCACGGCCGCGCCGATCTGCACGCCGAGGTAACGGCGCAGCACCTTCATCGGCGTCGCCCGCGCCTCATGCGCGCGCGGCGCGCCAGCGCGCGAGCCAGCGCCCCGGCAGCGTGGTGCGGCGGTGGAACAGCCAGCCGACAAGCAGCAGCATCACCGCATGCAGCGCCCACACGCCGATGCCGAAGGAAGTGCGCCCCTGCCCGATGCGCGACTGGATCACCGTGAGCAGATTGCTGTAGACGAGATAGATCAGCAGCGCCGCCAGCAGGTTCACCGAGCGCCCGGCGCGCGGGTTCATCGACGACAGCGGAATCGCCAGCAGCGCCATCAGCACGGTGGACACCGGCAGGCTGATGCGCCAGGACAATTCGCCCAGGTTGCGCGGCGACGGGTCGGCGACCAGCTCGCGCGTCGACTTGAACTTCGCGCGATCCTCGGAGATGACGGTGTCGCGCGGCTCGAGCCGCAGCCCGTAGCGGGCGAATTCCATCAACCGGAAATCGGCCTGTCCGCGCGTGCCGTCGTAGCGGCGACCGTCCTCGAGCACGAGGAAGCGGGCGCCGTCGGCGCGGTTCTCGATGCTGCCGGTGCGCGAGACGACGACGGTGAGCGCGTCGCCGCGCGCCTGCGTGACGAAGACGTTGCGCACCTCGGTCTGCGCGTCGTTCAGCGACTCGACGAAGAACACGCGATTGGCGGAAACCGATTCGCGGAAGCGCCCGGCCGCCACCTGCGAGACGTCCTCGCGCTGGGCGAAGCGCTGCTGGTATTCGTTCGCCTGCCGGTTCGCCCACGGCGCGACGAAGAAGGCGACGAGCCCGACGAGCAGCGCGATCGGAACCGCGACGCCGAGCACCGGCTTTATCCAGGCGGTGAGGCTCATGCCGCTGGCGAACCAGATCACCATCTCGGAGTCGCGAAAGGCGCGCGTGAGCGACATCAGCACGGCCACGTAGACGGTGAGCACGAGCAGCACCGGCAGCACGTTGATCGAATTGAACGCGATCAGCGGCAGCACGCTCGCGGTGTCGACGCGATCGCTCGCCGCGCGGCCGAGGAAGCGGATCAGCGATGTCGTCAGCATGATGACGAACAGCGCCGCGAACACGACTCCGGCGAGATTGAGCAGGTCTCTTCGCAGTGCCTTTTCGAAGAGCATCGCGGGACGACCCTCGTATAATCCGCCGGTCGACTCTCGAGAAAAAGAAGCGATGCAATTTAGCACAACGACTTCCGCTCCCGCTCGCACGCGTGCCGGCTGCGCGCTGGTTCCGGTGCTCGACGGAAAGCTCTGCGGCAGCGCCGCGCAGGCCGTCGACGAAGCGAGCGGCGGGCGCCTGTCGCGCCTGCTCGCATCGGGCGACCTCGCGAAGAAGGCCGCTTCCACGCTGTCCACGCACCTCGACGGCTCCCTCGCGCGCGTCGTGCTCGCGTCCTTCGGCGAAGGCAAGGAGGCCGGCGAGAAGGCCTATATCGACACGGTGCGCGCGGCCTACAAGGCGGCCGGCACGCTCTGCGCCGACGACGCGCTTTCGCTGCTGCACGACATCCCGGTGGCCGGGCGCGACCTCGCCTGGAAAGTCCGCGTGCAGACGCTCGCGGCGCGCGACGTCGCCTACCGCTTCGAGCAGATGAAGAGCGAACGCGAGCCGAAGCCGCCGCGTCCGAAGCGGGTCTCGCTCGCGCTCGAGCGCGCGAGCGCCGGCGTCGCGGCGCGCGAGATCGAGCGCGCGAACGCCATCGCCGACGGAGTGGACCTCGCGAAGAACCTCGGCAACCTGCCGGCCAACGTCTGCACGCCCACCTATCTCGCCGACACCGCGAAGAAGATGGCGCGCGAACTCGGCCTGAAGTGCGAGGTGCTCGACGAGAAGCAGATGCAGGCGCTGAAGATGGGCGCGCTGCTCGCGGTCGCCCGCGGCTCGGCGCAGCCGCCCAAGCTCATCGTGATGCGCTACCAGGGCGCGGGCGCGAAACAGCCGCCCATCGTCCTCGTCGGCAAGGGCATCACCTTCGACACCGGCGGCATCTCGCTGAAGCCGGCGCCGGAAATGGACGAGATGAAGTTCGACATGTGCGGCGCCGCCTCGGTGCTCGGCACGATGCGCGCCGTCGCCGAGATGAAGGCGAAGGTGAACCTCGTCGTCATCGTGCCCACCACGGAGAACATGCCGGGCGGGCGCGCCACGAAGCCGGGCGACATCGTCACCACGATGTCGGGCAAGACGGTGGAAATCCTCAACACCGACGCCGAAGGGCGGCTCATCCTGTGCGATGCGCTCGAATACGCGAAGCGCTTCTCGCCGGCCGCGGTGGTCGACGTCGCCACGCTCACCGGCGCCTGCGTCATCGCGCTCGGCCACCACCACTCGGGGCTGTTCTCGCCCAGCGACGAACTGGCCGGCGAACTGCAGGCGGCCGGCCGCGACGTGGCCGACACCTGCTGGCGCATGCCGCTCGACGAGGTCTACCAGGAGCAGCTGAAGTCGCCCTTCGCCGACTTCGCGAACATCGGCGGAAGGCCGGCCGGCTCGATCACCGCCGCCTGCTTTCTCGCGCGCTTCACGAAGGACTACCCCTGGGCGCATCTCGACATCGCCGGCACGGCGTGGCGCTCGGGCGCGAACAAGGGCGCGAGCGGGCGGCCCGTTCCGCTGCTCACGCGCTTCGTGCTCGCGCGCGCCGGCGCGGCCTGAGCGGCGCGGCCCCGGCGCCCCGATTCCGCACCGCTGCAGCCTGCCCGCATGACGCGCGTCGACTTCCACTTCAACGCGCCCGACAAGATCGCCTACGGCTGCCGGCTGGTGCGCAAGGCGTATCGCGCGAAGCATCCGGTGCTCGTCTGGTGCGACGACGAAGCGCGGCTCGACGCCTTCGATCGCCTGCTGTGGAGCGACCCGCCCGCCGAGTTCGTCCCGCACGTGCGCGCAGGCGACCCGCTCGCGGCGCAGACGCCGATCCTGCTCGCGCACGAGGCCGTCGACACCGACGCCCACGACGTGCTGGTCAATCTCGGGCGCATCACCCCGCCGATGTTCGCCCGCTTCGAGCGGCTCATCGAAATCGTCGGCACCGACGAAGACGACCGCGCCGCGGCGCGCGAGCGATGGCGTTTCTATCGCGATCGCGGCTACCCGATGACGCGGCACGACGTGGGCGGCGCTCCCGGCTGAACGCAGGCATGGAAAGCGACGACGAGTTGCAGCGCCTGGTCGCGCAATTGCGCTTCGCGGCCGACGCCGATACCAGGGCCGACCCGGGCGACGACGCCATCCCGATGCTCACCGAGGTCGTCGAGCTTCCGCGCTACGACGCGGCCGAGCTGCCGCACGCGCTCACCGACGTCGACTGGGCGCACCTGGCGCTGCGCGTGCAGGAGAACGTGCTCG
>QEVN01000156.1 GCA_003576795.1 Burkholderiales bacterium | reverse complement strand
ACGTTCCAGCGGCCACACCTCGACCACGCCGTGCGCCACAGCGCAGGGGGTTCGCGACACCAGGTCGATCGCTTCCGCGAGATCGGCGGCTTCGATGATCGCGAAGCCAGCCACCGGCAACGAGGACGTCATGAACGGCCCCGTCGTCGTTGCGACGCCCGAAGCCTCGGGATTGCGCACCTGGACGGGAGTGCCCGCAACGCCGACCGACGCGCCGCCCTCCTGCAGTTTCGCGTCCTGCGCGTGAGCCGCGTCCCGGAGGGCCGCGGGGGTACGGTCGTAGCCCTCCTGATCTCCGTATCCGATCGTCACGAATTTGGGCATGGTTCGTCTCCTTCGGCGGGGATCGAGGGGTCGCCGGCAGTTGCAAATTCGAGCAATTCGGTCGCCTGATATCATTGATATCACATGCCTGCAAGGGGAACGCAAATGGCCGACCTGCTCGTACGAGGCGTCGACGAGGCGCTTGTCCGGAAGCTGAAGGAGCGCGCTGCGGCGCACGGCCGAAGTGCCGAAGCGGAGCACAGGGAAATTCTCGCTGACGCTCTGAAGCGCCCGCGTAGACGCACTTTCGCGGAAGTGCTGGCGTCGATGCCGGACGTCGGTATCGACGACGATTTCGCCCGCATCGAGGACGAAGAGATCCGGCCGTGTACCTGATCGACACGAACGTCGTCAGAGAGGCGCGAAAGCGATCGCGTGCCGATCGCGGCGTTCGCCGGTTTTTCGACGAAGTCGGCGCGACGGGTGATTCCGTCTATCTGTCTTCGATCACGGTCGGCGAATTGCGCCGAGGCGTCGAATCGATCCGCCACCGCGGCGACAGCCGGCAGGCCGCGTTGGGGGAAGCCTGGCTTCTGCTCGTGCTCGAGCAGTATCGGGACTATGTACTCGACTTCGATGCGGAAGCGGCGCAGGTCTGGGGCCGGCTCTGCGTTCCTCGTCCCGAGCACGCGCTCGGCAAGCAGATAGCCGCCATTGCACTGGTCAACGACCTGACCGTCGTGACGCGAAACACGGCTGGCTTCGAGGGAACCGGAGTACGCCTGGTCGATCCTTTCGAAGCGCGGCAGTAGGAAGGCCGCCTTCGCCGCTTCGCACGCACTGCCAGCCTGCGCTGCGGATCACAACCGGATCCACCCCCTGCGCGTCGCGTGATGTGCGAGCACGCCGAACAGCACGGCGAGCCCGGCGTGCCAGACGGCGATGCCGGCGGTGGCGAGCACGACGAAGCGGTCGACCTTCTCGCCGCCCGGCTCACGGCTGCCGAGCGCCAGCTGCAGTCCGGCGAGAAAGAGAATCGCGCCGAGCACGGCCGGCGGCACGAGCGTGAACAGCGCCGCCACGGCATCGGCGAAGACGAGCCCGAGCACGAGCAGCGTGATGCCGAGAATCACCGGCGCGCGGCCCGAGCGTGCGCCGAAGCGCGTCTGCGCGGCCATGCCGCCGGCGCCGTGGCACAGCGGAATGCCGCCCAGCGCACTCGACACCAGGTTCATCGCGCCGGTGCTGAGCGCGACGGCGCGTTCGTTCGTCGGTCGACCGGGGAAGCGCCGGTTGTTCTCGTCGACGATGGCGAAGAGCGCGTTGCCGAAGGTCAGCGGCAGCTGCGGCAGCGCGAGCAGCAGCATGCCGACTTCGAGCGCGCGCCACGACAGCGTCGGCCATGCGAAAGCCGGCAGCGTCAACGCGGGTGCGCCGAGGGAGGCGAGTGCGGCGAGCGCCGGAGAGGAACCGCCGAAGAGACTGGCGCAGATGCCGCCGGCGAGCAGCACGAGCATCGTCGGAATCGCCGGACGGGACAGCAGCGCGAGCGCGATCGCGAGCGTCGCGGCGCCGCCCCAGGGCTGCGCCGACATCGTGCGCAGGCCCTCGAGCATGAAGCCGAAGCCCAGTCCCATGACGACGCCGAGCAGCGCCTCGCGCGGAATCCACGCGCTGAGGCGTTCGGCGAGTCCGGTGAGCCCCAGCACCAGCCAGATCACGCCGGTGCACAGGCCGGCGGCGACGACGACCTCCGGGGTCATCGCGATCCCCGCCTGCGAATAGAGGACGACCGAGGCGCCGATCAGCTTCATCGGCTGCACCGGGAAGGGCGTGCGGAACCACAGGCCGGCGGCGATCGATGCCAGCCCGATCGGCACCAGCACCGATTGCGGCGCCATGCCCACGATCGCGAGATAGGCGGTGACGAAGGGAATGAGCACGCCGAGGTCGCCGAAGGCGCCCGAGGCTTCCGAAAGCCAGCTGCCGCGCGCCGCTTCGCCTTGCCGCGCGGCCGTCGCGCCGGCATCGCGCAGCCGCGAGTCGGGCGGGTGCATCAGCGCGCGGCCGAAGCGCGCAGCAGCGGCGCGAGCGCGGGCCAGACGACGTCGAGGAGCAGCGGTTGCGCCGCCTCGGTGGGGTGGATGCGATCGGGCTGGAACCAGCGCGTGTCGCCGGCGATCGGCGCCAGGAAGAACGGAACGAGCTTCGCTGCGTATCGATCGGCCACGCGCGGATAGATCGCGGTGAAGGCGTCGGCATACGCAGCGCCGTAGTTCGGCGGCACCTGCATGCCGAGCAGCAGCACGGCGGCGCCCGCGTCGCGCGTGGCCTTGGCGATCGCATCGAGGTTGGCTTCGGTGGCGCGCAGGTCGAGTCCGCGCAGCGCGTCGTTGCCGCCCAGCTCGACGACGACGATCCGCGGCTCGTGCCGTGCGAGCAGCGACGCGATGCGGCTGCGACCGCCGGCAGTGGTCTCGCCGCTCACGCTGGCGTTGACCACCGACCACGGCGGACGCTGCGCGCGCAGTCGTTCGGCGAGGCCCTCCACCCAGCCGCTGCCGCGGCGCAGGCCGTACTCGGCCGACACGCTGTCGCCGAGCACGAGCACGGTGGGTGCCCCCTCCGTGCCCGGCCGATCGGTGGAAGCGGCGGCGGTTTCACGCGCGGCGCCTGCCGCAGCCGAGGCATCGGCGGGCCTTGCGTCGCGTACAGGTAGACTCGCGGCGACTCCGCCGGCCGAGACGAGCAGCGTCTGGACGAAGCGGCGGCGACTTTCTCGGAACCCGGACATGGATGCCATTATCGTCGAGCACCTGGGCAAGCGCGTTCGCGACGCGGACGGTTGGCTCACGATCCTCGACGACCTCTCGTTCACGGTGGCCGCGGGCGAGACGGTCGCGATCACCGGCGCCTCGGGCTCGGGCAAGTCGACGCTGCTGGGCCTGCTCGCCGGCCTGGACCTGCCCAGCGAAGGCTCGGTCACGGTGTTCGGCCAGTCGCTGTTCGCCCTGGACGAGGACGGCCGCGCGGCGTGGCGCGCGCGTCACCTGGGATTCGTGTTCCAGTCCTTCCAGTTGCTGCCGCAGATGACGGCGCTCGAGAACGTGATGCTGCCGCTCGAGCTGGCCGGCGAACGACGCGCGGCGGCGCGCGCCCGCGAGCTGCTCGAGCGCGTGGGCCTGGGCGACCGGCTCGGACACTATCCGAAGACGCTGTCCGGCGGCGAGCAGCAGCGCGTGGCGCTGGCGCGCGCCTTCGCGCCCGACCCGAAGCTGCTGTTCGCCGACGAGCCCACCGGCAGCCTCGATGCGGCCACCGGCGCGCGCGTGATCGACCTGCTGTTCGAGCTGAACCGGGAAGCCGGCGCGACGCTGCTGCTCGTCACGCACGATCCGGAACTGGCGGCGCGCTGCGCGCGCCGACTCACGTTGCAGGCGGGCCGGCTCCTCGAGCATCCCGATCGGCCAGCGCTCTCCGTATCCGCCTGATCAGCGGCTGCACCGTGGCGTGCGGCGGGGCGGCGGTGGCGTCTGCGGCCGCGCGCTGCGCGGACGGGGCTCCTTTGCTCTCGTTCGCGCCGTCGTCGAGCATCGGCTCGATGTCGGAAGCGAGCACCTTCCCCAGCTCCACGCCCCACTGGTCGAAGGAGTCGATCTCCCACAGCCAGCCGAGCGAGGCCGTCTTGTGCTCGTAGAGCGCGATCAGCGCGCCGAAGCTGCGCGCATCGAGCCTGTCGAGCAGCAGCACCGACGACGGCCGGTTGCCCGGCGTGCTGCGATGCTTCGCGAGCAGCGGGTCGGCGTCGTCGGACTGCCGTCCGCAGGCGAGCGCCTCGACCTGCGCGAGCGCGTTGGCGAGCAGCGCGCGTCCGCGATGCTCGTCGTCGCCGGCCCGCGGCACGACGACGATGAAATCGACCGGATGCACGCTCGTTCCCTGGTGCAGCGCCTGGAAGAACGAGTGCTGCGCGTCGGTACCGGTGGAGCCCCAGATCGCCGGCACCGTTTCCCACGGCACCGGCTCGCCGTCGCGGCCGATGCGCTTGCCGTTGCTCTCCATCTGCAGCTGCTGCAGATAGGCGACGAGGCTGCGCAGCGCGTCGCTGTAGGGGACGACGACTTCGGTGCCGCCGTCGAGCGCCAGCCGGTTCCACAGCGACACCAGCGCCATCAGCACGGGCGCGTTGCGCTCGAGCGGCGTCTCGCGGAAATGGCGGTCCATCGCGTGCGCGCCGTCGAGCATCGCGCGGAAATTGTCGCGGCCGATCGACAGCGCGATCGGCAGCCCGATCGCCGACCACAGCGAATAGCGTCCGCCCACCCAGTCCCACATCGGAAAGAGCGCCTCGGGCGCCAGGCCGAAACCGGCGGCGGCTTCGACGTTCGACGTGACGGCGACGAAATGGCGCTGCAGCGCCTCGTGCTCGACGCCGGCGCCGGCGAACCAATGGCGCAGCGCCTGCGCGTTGCGCGCCGTTTCGGTCGTGTGCCACGACTTGGATGCGACGATCGCCAGCGTCGTGCGCGGGTCGAGTCCGGCGGTCGCGCGCGCGAAGGAGTCCGGGTCGACGTTCGACAGGAAGCGTAGCTGCGGGCCGTCGGCCAGGTGCGCGAGCGCCTCGCAGGCGAGCTGCGGTCCGAGATGCGAGCCGCCGATGCCGACGTGAACGACCGACGCGATGCGCTCGCCGCCGGAGCCCCGCCAGCGGCCGTCACGGACGGCTTCGACGAAGTCGAACATCCGCTCGAAGGTGCGCGCGACCTCGGCGGCGATCGCATCGTCCGTGCCGCCCGCGCCTTGCGGACGCCGCAATGCCACGTGCAAGGCCGGCCTTCGTTCGGTGAAATTGACCGCTGCGCCGTCGAACATCGCATTGCGCTGCCCTTCGAGGTCTACGGCGCGCGCCAGCGCGAGCAGCGCATCCAGCGCCTGCAGCGGCAATCGATGGCGCGTGAAGTCGGCGTGGATGCCGGCCGCGTCGACGGCGAGCCTGTCCTGCCGTTGCGGCTCTTCGCGCAGCAGGCGGACGATCGACGCATCGTGCAGGGCGTCGGCCAGCCGGTGCACTTCGGCACGCGCGTTCCGCTTCCCGCTCTCCCTTGCGGCGTCTTTCGAATTCATCCGAAACCCTCCGCGGAGCGAAGGCCAGCGGCCGCGCTCCGTATCCATTCGTGCAACTCGGCCGCGCTCAGCCCGTCCTCCGTGCGATGCTCGCGCGCCCAGGCCGAGCCTGCCTCGCCGTGCAGCCACGCACCCAGGCAGGCGGCGCGCTCGGCGTCCAGGCCGCGCGCGAGCAGGGCCGCGCAGGCGCCGGCGAGCACGTCGCCGGTGCCGGCGCTGGCCAGCGCCGGGGAGCCGGCGTCGATGACAGACCAGCGGCCCGCGGGCGTCGCGACGACGCTGCCGGCGCCCTTGAGCAGCGCGACGCAGCGCAGCTTCGCGGCGAGCGCGCAGGCGGCGCGCAGGCGGCGCCGATGCGATCGGACTGGATGCGGGGCACGTCGACCCGCAGCAAACGGGCTGCCTCCAGCGGATGGGGCGTCACGATGCAGCGGAACGTTGCGCCTCGCGCATCGGGCGAGCCGCCATTCGCGGCGGATTCCTCACCGCGCGCGGCCGGCGACTTCGCGTTCGCTTCGAGCGCCTCCGCAAGCGTTTCGTCGGCGGCGATCGCATTCAGCGCATCGGCGTCGACGACGAGCGCGCGGGCCTCGGCGATCGCGCGACGCACCGCGGCTCGCGCCTCGGCCGAATCGCCCAGCCCGCAACCGATCGCGACCGAATCGAAGCGCCCGAAGCCGACGTCGGAGGCCGCGCTCATCCATTGCGGCTGCCCGGCGTCGAAGAGCGAGCCCTGCGGCGTGCCGACGTAGATGCGGCCTACCCCGATCGCCTGCGCGCCGCGCGCCGCGAGCAGCACCGCGCCGTGCATGCCCGGCGCGCCGCCGTAGCAGAGCACCGAGCCGAAGCTGCCCTTGCTGGTGTCGCTGGCACGTCGGGGAAGC
>QEVN01000155.1 GCA_003576795.1 Burkholderiales bacterium | reverse complement strand
CGATACCACTCGTCGATCGCCTGCGTGCCGCCCTTGGCGTTCGAGAGCAGGAACGGCAGCTCGCCGGCGCCGATGATCGGGAAGCGCCCCGGCTGGTAGCCCGGGTTCACGTAGGTCAGGTCGGCGATGCCGTCGCGCGCCATGTCGTAATGGTCGAAGGCCTTGCCCAGCTGCTGCGACGGATAGACCTTCGAGCGGATCGTCCCGTTCGACGCCTTCTCCACCGAGGCGCCCCACTCCTCGAGCGCCTTCTGCAACGGATGCGACGGCGGCACCCAGTGCGAGATCTTCAGGTCGAAGGTCTGCTCCTGCGCGTGCAGCGCGGGAGCCGTTGCGAGCACGGCGGCCGCGGCGAACGCAGCGGCAACGCGGTTCAGGCGAATCGTCGTCATCGGGTGTCTCCTCCTTTGTTTCGGGGCCGCGTCGTGCGACCTCACTTGTTGGCGACCAGCGCGCACTTCCCTTCGCTCATCGGGCGGAAGGCCTGATCGGCCGGCACCGACGAGAGCAGCTTGAAGTAGTCCCATTCCTCCTTCGACTCCTCGGGCGACTTCACCTGGAACAGGTACATCGGATGAAGCTTGCGGCCGTCCTCGCGGATGCGGCCCTGGCCGAACAGCGGATCGTTCGTGGGCATCGCCTTCATCGCCGCGACGATCGCCCTGCCGTCCTCCGCGTTGCCGACCTTGTCGACCGCTTTCAGATAGTGCAGCACGCCGGCGTAGACGCCGGCCTGCATGTCGTTGGGCATCGCGTGGTTGTGCGAGCGCTTCCTGAACTCGCGCGACCATTTGCGCGTGCCGTCGTTCATGTCCCAGTAGAACGGGTTGACCAGCAGCGCGCCCTTCGCCGCCGCCAGCCCGAGCGCCGGCACGTTGTTGATGCCGAAGATCAGCGGTGCGATCGTCTGCTTCGCCGGCAGCCCGAACTCGGCCGCCTGCTTCATCGAGGTCGTCGTGTCGCCGCCGGCCACCGCCAGCGCGACGACGTCGGCGCCCGACGACTGCGCGCCGATCAGGAACGACGAGTAGTCCATCGTGCCGATCGGCGCGCGCACCGCGCCCAGCACCTTGCCGCCTCCGCTCTTCACCTCGTCGGAGGCCTGCTTCTCGAGATCGTGACCGAAGGCGTAATCGGCGGTGATGAAGAACCAGCTCTTGCCGCCGCGCTGCATCACCGCCCTGGCCAGGGAATGCCCGTACGACCAGGTATCGTAGGTCCAGTGCACCGTGTTCGGCGAGCACTTCGAGCCGGTGAGCTCGGCCGAGCCCGCGCCCGATCCGATCATCACCCGGTTCTTGTCGCGCACGACGTCGCTCACCGCGAACGCGACCGCCGAGTTCGGAAGATCGGCGATCATCTGCACGCCGTCCTCGTCGATCCAGCGCCGGGCGATCGCACTGCCCACGTCGGGCTTGTTCTGGTGGTCGGCCGAGACGACCTCCACCGTGCGCCCGGCGGCCTTGCCGCCGTAGTCCTCGACCGCCATCTTCGCGGCGAGCACCGAGCCCAGCCCCTGGAAGTCGGCGTAGACGCTCGACTGGTCGTTCATCACGCCGATGCGGATCGGCTTGCCCTGCGCGAAAGCGCCGGCCGCGACGATCGAAGCCGCCGCGGCGACGGCGGTGGCGAGAACGGCTCGGCGCGTCGGGATCATTGCAGTGCCTCCTCGTGGGCGATCCGGGAGCTTAACGCGCCCGGCAGCCACCGCGAATAGGGGTAGTGCCGAATCCGGGAGAATCAATGCAGCGCATTCACCCGCTCGCGCAACAGGTTTCCGGCGTCGTCGGCGAGGGCCGCCTCGTGCAGCTCGCGCAGCATCGACGCGGCGTTCTCGCGTCCCTCCAGCCGCTCGGAGCACGCCATCAACGTCGCGAAGCTGCGGCTGCCGCGCTCGTGCGTATCGCCGTAGCCCTTCACCAGCCGCTGGCAGCGAACGATCTCGAGGGCGAGCGCGCGATCCGAGGACGCCACGCGGTCGACGCGCTCGAGCCACTGCTCGATCTGCTCGCTCTCGCGCTGGTAGCGCAGCGTCGAGCGGCGCCAGCGCCGCATCGACGCGATCGTGCGCAGCATCAGGAAGCCGCCGAGCGTCGTCGTCGGCACCACGCGGCCCTTCGTCGTGAGGCGCTCGACCAGGCGCCTCGCGGGGCCGGGCTTCAGCAGCCATCGCCCCATCCACGCGGGCACCGTGTCGCAGATCTCCTCGAGCCGGGGATGCATGAACTCGTCGATCGACAGCAGCGTGTCGCGCCCCGGGCGCACTTCGGCGCGAACCCGCTCGAAACGCCTCGAGCGCGTCTTCAGGTCGGCGACGCGGATCGTGTCCTCGTAGCTCATCCACAGCGCGAGATGCCGCGCGACCGCCTCGAGCAGCCTCTCGTCGCCGTGACGCGCGATGCGCGCGAGGCGATCGAGGTACGACGCCGCGTACTCGGGGTCCTGGTAGTCGAGCAGCCGGCGCACGCCCTCGGTGGCCGTCGGGCGCGCGGCCTCGCCGAACTCCTCGCGCAGGCGAGCGAGCAGCCGGGCCACGCGGGGGTCGGCGTGCGCAGGCGGCGCTTCGGCCGGGGCCGGGCGCGTCGCGGCACGCGGTCCTTCGGGCGATGCCTTCGCACGATCGAAGCCTTCGGCGAAAGCGCGCAGGCTGCCCTCGACGCCGACGCCGCCGCGGCGGATCGTGTCCTCGAACTGCGCGCGCCCGAAAGGCAGGACGCCTTCGCCGCTCAGCGCGCCGAAGATCACGGCGCTGATCACGCTTCCCGTGCGTTCGACCGCCTCGGCCATGTCGAAGCGCACGAAGCGGCGGGCCACGCTCGCGCATGCCTGCTCCATGAGCGCGGCGTCGCGCGCGCCGTCGCCCATCGCCGACTTCTCGGGAATCGACAGCACCCGGTGGGTCGAGGCGATCAGCGTCGTGCGATCGGGCGTCACGAATCCGCGCTGCACGGCGCGCGCCGCTTCCATCAGCTCGGAAGCGACGACGACGTCGACGTCGCCCGGCGCGGGCATCAGCGCGAGCAGCGGCGCGGCGCCGTCGCGCTCGGCCCGCTCGCGGGGAAACATCTCGATGTAGTAGATGGTGGCGCCGGTGCGCTGCGCGACGCCCGCGACCGACGTGGCCTGCGCGACGTAGCCGTTGTGCTCGGCGAGATCGACGATCCAGTCGGCGAGCACGCCGCCGCCCTCGCCGCCCATTGCGAAGATCGCGATGCTCAAAGGGCGCACGGCGGCGTTTCTCCGGCCGGTGTCCGCGCTCCGCGCGCCCGCTTGCGCCGCCTGTTCCACGCGCTCGGCTTCGAAGAGCGGCATCGTCAGATCGCGGTCGCGGCGAGCCGGCGATCGGTGCGCCGCTGCAGGGCGCGGATGACGGCGTTGCGCACGCGGTGCACGAAGCGATCGAAGGTTCGCGGATTGTGGACGACGCCGGCCCGATAGAACGACGGGCACAGCACCGCCGCGTGCGAGACCTCGCCGCACATGCCGCAGCCCACGCAGCTCTGCTCGACGTGCGCGACCGGGTCGGTGCGCAGCGGATCGGGGTTCGGCTTCACGGTGAGCGACGGGCAGCCGGAGATGCGGATGCACGAATGATCGCCGGTGCAGGTGTCGGGATCGACGCCGAAGCGCTCGCGCACCACGCGCTCGCCGGCGGCGATCGCCTTGCGCTTCTGCGGCTTCTCGCGACGCTGCCGGTTCAACATGCATTCGGACTGCGCGACGATGACTTTCGGGCCCTTCTCGCGCGTGGTCAATGCCTCGCGCAGCGCCTCGCGCATCGCGCCGACGTCGTAGGTGCGGGGAATCGTGCGCACCCATTTCACGCCGACGCCGCGCACCGCCTTCTCGATCGGATGCTGCGTGCTGCGGTTTCGCGTGATCGCCTTCGACGAGAGCAGGTCCTGTCCGCCGGTGGCCGCGGTGTAGTTGTTGTCGATGATCAGCGCGAGCTGGTCGCTCTCGTTGAACACGGCGTTGGCCACGCCGCTGGTGAGCCCGTTGTGCCAGAAGCCGCCGTCGCCCATCACGCTGATCGCGCGTTTCCCGGCAGGCGACCCGAGCGCGGAGGCGGCCGCCGCACCCAGGCCGTAGCCCATCGTCGTGTTGCCGATGTTGAACGGCGGCAGGATCGAGAACAGGTGGCAGCCGATGTCGGAGCTCACGTGATGCTCGCCGAGTTCGCGCTGCACGAGCTTCATCGCGGCGAATATCGGGCGCTCGGGACATCCGGTGCAGAAGCCGGGCGTGCGCGGCTGCACCTGGCCGGCGAGCTGCCTTTGCGCATCGGCGAGCCGCGCCGCGGTCTCGGACGCCGGCAGCCCGGCCGCCGGCGCGACGATGCCCGGCGCATGCGTCGCGAAGAACGCGCGCAGCCCGTCGACGAGCACCGACGGCGTGTACTCGCCCGCGATCGGCAGCAGACCCTTGCCGAGGACTCGCGTCGGCAGGTCGACGTTGCGCAGCGACGCCGCGATCGCCTGCTCGATGAAGTTCGGCTGCCCCTCCTCGACGACGAGCACGGCCCGCTTGCCGGCGCAGAAGCGCGCGAGCTCCTCGTCGACCAGCGGATAGGTGACGTTGAGCACGTACAGCGGCACGCTCGTGCGGCCGTAGACGTCGGCCAGGCCCAGGCGCTCGAGCGCGCGCAGCAGCGTGTTGTACAGGCCGCCCTGCACGACGATGCCGACATCGCGCTCGCCCTCGGCGAAGAACTCGTTCAGGCCGCGCTCGCGGATGAAGCGCACCGCGGCCGGCCAGCGCTGCTCGACCTTTTCGCGCTCGTGCAGGAAGCTCGCCGGCGGCAGGACGATGCGGTCGACGTCGCGCCGCGGGTTCTCCAGCGCGTCGGCGAGCGCGAACGGCGAACGGCGGTTGTCCTTCGCGACGAAGCGGCCGTGCAGGTGGCACGCGCGGATGCGCAGCTCGAGCATCACCGGCGTGCGGCTCGCCTCCGACAGCTCGAAAGCATCCTCCACCGCCTTCACGATCGACGGCAGGTTCGGGCGCGGGTCGAGCAGCCACACCTGCGACTTCATCGCGAAGGCGTGGCTTCGCTCCTGCATGATGCTCGAGCCGTCGCCGTAGTCTTCGCCGACGATGATCAGCGCGCCGCCGGTGACGCCGCCCGAGGCCAGGTTGGCGATCGCGTCGGACGCGACGTTGATGCCCACCGGCGCCTTGAACGTGACGGCGCCGCGCAGCGGGTAGTTCACCGACGCGGCGAGCGTCGCCGCGGCGGTGGCCTCGTTGGCGCTGTTCTCGAAACGGATGCCGAGCTCGTCGAGCACTTCGCGCGCATCGGCGAGCACGTCCATCAGGTGCGAGATCGGCGCACCCTGGTAGCCGGCCACGTAGGCCACGCCGGACTGCAGCAGCGCCTTCGTGACCGCGAGGATTCCCTCGCCGACGAACTCCTCGCCGGCGCCCAACCGCAGCTTGCCGACTTCCTGTGCGAACGAACGCTCCGCCATCGCTGCAATGCTCCCGCGGCGACACGCGCCGGTTCCCTGCCTACGTTCCCTTCCACGCGTCGCGCAACGCGGCCTTCTGCACCTTTCCTACCGGCGTGCGCGGAAGCGCATCGACGAAGCGCACGTGGCGCGGAACCTTGAATGCGCCGATCGACGCGCGGCAGTGCGCGATCAGTTCCTCGGCGGTGAACGTGGCCCCGCTGCGCAGTACCGCGATCGCTGCGACCGCCTCGCCCAGCCGGTCGTCGGGTACGCCGATGACGGCGACTTCGGCGATCGCCGGATGCCGCGCGAGCACGGCTTCGACATCGACCGAATATACCCTCAGCGCGAATCCAGCTGCGCGACCAGCGACTGAACCGTCTCCAGTTCCACCGGCTTGCCCTCAGCGCGAATCCAGCTGCGCGACCAGCGACTGAACCGTCTCCAGTTCCACCGGCTTGACCAGGTGGTGGTCGAAGCCGGCCTGCTCGGAAGCTTCGCGATCGGCCTGCTGGCCCCATCCGGTCACCGCGATCAGCAGCACCTCGCGCCCCCATTCGCTCTGGCGGATGCGCCGCGCCGCGACGTATCCGTTCATGTTCGGCATGCCGAGATCCATCAGGATCACCTCGGGACGAATGCGACCGGCCCGGCTCAGCGCCTGCTCTCCGTCGAAGGCGACATCGACCTCGTGCCCGAGCAGGCCGAGCATCGTCGCCATCGCCTGCGCGGCATCGGCGTTGTCGTCGACGACGAGGATGCGCCGCGGGCGAACGCCGGCATCGGACAGGCGCGGTGCGTCCAGCTCGTCCTGCGGCGTGGCCGACAGCGGCAGGTGCACGACGAACTCGCTGCCGCGGCCCGGACCTTCGCTGTGCGCCTCGACGCGCCCGCCGTGCAATTCGACGAGCTGGCGCACGATCGTCAGGCCGATGCCCAGGCCGCCCTGGCGGCGATCGATCGCGCTGTCGACCTGCGTGAACAGGTCGAAGACCTTCGAGAGCATCGCCGGCGGAATGCCCATGCCGGTGTCCTTGACGCAGACGATCGCCTCGCCCGTGCCGCGCGCGAGCGTGACGAAGATGTGCCCGTTCGGCTCCGTGTACTTGGCCGCGTTGGTCAGCAGGTTGCCGATCGCCTGCGTGAGCCGGTGCGGGTCTCCGTCCACCCAAACGGCCTCGGCGGGCAGCGTCAGGCTCACCTCGTGGTGCTTGTGCCGGATGGTCGGGTCGGAAGCTTCCAGCGCGCTGCGGATGACGGCGGCGAGCTCCACCGGGCGGCGCTCGAGCACGATGCGTCCGCTGCTGATGCGGCTGACGTCCATCAGGTCGTCGACCAGGGCCACCATGTGGTCCACCTGGCGACCCATCATCGCGCGCACGCGCTCGCCGCGCTCGGCGTCGATGCGGCCCATGCGCATGATCTCGATCCCGGTGCGCAGCGGCGCCAGCGGATTGCGCAGTTCGTGGGCGAGGATCGCCAGGAATTCGTCCTTGCGCCGATCCGCGTCGCGAAGCGCCTCCTCGGCGCTGCGCCGCTCGGTGATGTCGATGTTCATCCCGACCCACTTGCGCACGGTGCCGTCCAGGCCGAACAGCGGCGCCGCGTGATCGTTGCTCCAGTGCACGCTGCCGTCGGCGGCGACGATGCGGTATTCGAGTTCGAAGGGCGAACGCCGGGCGATGCCGTCGAACCACTTCCGGCGCGTCGCTTCTCGGTCGTCGGGGTGTACCGCGTCCAGCCAGCCTTCGTTGCGCCACTGCGCGGACAGCTGCCCGGTGAGCGCGCGCCAGGACGCCGAGTACGACTGCAGGTTCCCCGCCGGATCGGCCTCCCACACGGCCTGCGCCATCGCCTCGACGAGCACGCGGAAACGCTCCTCGCTCTCGCGCAGCGCGTCGTCGGTCCTCCGACGGGCGGTGACGTCGCGAAACAGCAGCGCAATCCGGCTGGTCGACAGATGATCCAGGCGGAACGCGTAGACGTCGAACCAGCGGCCGAGCGGGGACGAATAGCGCTCGAGCCTCACCGGCTCGCCCGTGCGTGCCACCCGACCGTAGTTCTCGAGCCAGTACGGATCGATCTGCGGGGTGAGTTCGCGAGCCTTACGGCCGACGACATCGACGAGGCCGGTCTGCGCCGCGAAGGCGTCGTTGACCTCGAGGTAGCGGAAGTCGACCGGCGCGCCGCGCTCGTCGAACAGCATCTCGACGACGCAGTACCCCTGGTCGATCGAATCGATCAGCGTGCGGTATTGCCGTTCGCTCTCCTCGAGCGCCTCGCGGGTGAGATGGCCGCGGGTGACATCGTGGAAGTACAGCGACCAGCCCCACTTGCACGGACGCACGCTGGCGCGATACCAGCGTCGGCCGGAAGCGCTGTAGTACTCCAGCTCGATGGGCTGGCCGGTGCGCGCCGCCTCGCGCAGCGCCGCCGGATCGACGGCGCCGGAAGCGGCGAGTTCCGGATACACCTCGCGGACGCTGCGCCCGATCAGTTCGTCGCGGGAACGCGCCAGCTGGCGTTCGGCCGAGGCGTTTGCGTAGAGGAAGCGGAAGTCGAAATCGCAGGCGAAGAAGCCGTCCGAGATGCTCTCGAGCACTTCGATCGCGCTGATCTCGAGAGCCGCCGTGAGCGGGACCGACGCCATGATTGCGCGATTCTCGCCGCAGCCCGAAGCGGACGCAAGAGCGTACGCAGGAAGCGCCCGGGCTCAATTCCGCCTCAGTTCAGTATCAGGCGCGCGCGGATCGTTCCGGTCTCGCGGTCGGGTTCCAGGGTGAAGCCGAGCCGGCTCGCCAGCCGCAGCATGTCGTCGTTCTCGGCGAGGATCTCGCCGACGATCTCGCGCGTTCCCTGCCGACGGCAGTACTCGATGATCTTCGACATCAGCAGGCGGCCGAGTCCCTGCCCCTTCAGGTCGGAGCGCACCAGCACCGCGAACTCGGCGGCGACGTTGTCCGGGTCGGTGACGGTGCGCACGACGCCGAGCCGCCCTCGCCCTCGGCCGACGCGATGAACGCCATCTCGCGGTCGTAATCGATCTGCGTGAGCCGCGCCATCTGCGAGTGCCCGAGCTGGCGCACCGAGTCGAAGAAGCGAAGGCGCAGGTCCTCGGGCGTCATGCGCGCGAGCAGCGTCTGGTGCGCCGGCTCGTCCTCCGGCCGGATCGGGCGCAGCAGGATCTCGCGCCCGCTGCGCAGCCGCGCCTTCTCCTCGAGATTCTTCGGATAGGGGCGGATCGCCAGCCGCCCGGGCCGGCGCGCGGCCGCGTCCACCCGCATGTGCGCATCGACGCAGATCACGCCCTCGTTGCCGGCGAACAGCGGGTTGATGTCGATCTCGACGATCTCGGGAAGATCGACGACGAGCTGCGAGACTTTCACCAGAGTCAGGCAGATCGCGTCCACGTCGGCCGCGGGCCGGTCGCGGTACGCGCCGAGCAGCTTGTCGATGCGCGTGCGCGCGATCAGTTCGCGCGCCAGCGGCAGGTTCAGCGGCGGCAGCCCGATCGCATGATCGCGGATCACCTCCACCGCGCGCCCGCCCTCGCCGAACAGGATCACCGGACCGAACAGCGGATCGGTGGTGACGCCGACGATCAGCTGGCGTGCGTTTCGCCGCGGCACCATCGGCTGCAGCGTGAAGCCGGTGATGCGCGCGCTCGGCATGCGCTCGGAGACGCGCCGCGTCATGCCGAGCGCCGCGGTGCGCACCGCGTCGGCGCTCTCCAGGTTCAGGGCCACGCCGCCGACGTCCCACTTGCGCGCGATGTCGGGCGACAGCACGGTGAGGGCGAGCGGATAGCCGACGGTCTCGGCCACCTGCGCGGCGTGCTCGAGCGACTCGGCGATGCGGGTCGGGACGACCGGAATGCCGTAGGCGGCGAGCACCGCCTTGGCATCGGGTTCGGACAGCAGCGCGCTGCCGGAGGCGAGCGCGCGCTCGACGACGGCGCGCGCGGCAGCGACGTCGGGGCGGAACTCGCTCGGCAGCGACGGCGGCGTCTGCATCAGCATTTCCTGGTTGCGGTGGAAATTCACCACGTGCAGGAAAGCCTTCACCGCGCTCGACGGCGTCTCGTAGGTGGGCAGCCCCGCCTCGGCGAACAGCCGGCGCGGCGCGGTGGCCGCACCGGCGCCCACCCAGCAGGTGAGGATGCGCGCCGCGCGCAGCTCGCGCGCGACGCCGATCACCGCCTGCGCGGCTTCCTCGCCCCGCGTGGTCGCCGTCGGCGCGTGCATCACCAGCGCGGCGTTGACGCCCGGGTCGGCCAGCACCGCCTTCAGGCAGTCGGCATAGCGTCGACCCGGCGCATTGACGCCGACGTCCACCGGATTGCTCGGCGACGACGCGGCCGGCAGCAGCTCGGCCAGGCGCCGCGTCGTCTCGTCGCCCAGCCGCGCGCAGGTGCCGCCGCCGAGCAGCAGTTCGTCGAGCGCCATCAGGCCGGCGCCGCCGCCGTTGTGGATGATCGCCAGCTTCTCGCCGCGGAACGCCTTCGCGCGGCTGAGCGTCTCGACCGCATCGAAGAGCTCGTCGATGTCGTAGACGCGAAGAATGCCGGCGCGCCGCAGCGCCGCATCGAAGACGTCGTCGGGACGCGCGAGCGCCCCCGAGAGCGTTGCCGGCGACTCGAGATCGGCGTCGTCGCGGGCGACGCGCCCCGCCTTCACGGCGAGCACCGGCTTGTTGCGCGCCGCCGCGCGCGCCGCCGCCATGAAATTGCGCCGCTCGCGGATCCGCTCGATGTACAGCAGGATCGCGTCGGTGTCGGGATCGCTGCCGAGATAGTCGAGGACGTCGCCGAAATCGACGTCGTCGCAATCGCCGAGCGCGACGAAATGCGAGAAACCGATCCCCTTGGCGCGCGCCCAGTCGAGCACCGCGGTGCAGAGCGCTCCCGACTGCGAAACGAAAGCGAGCTTGCCGGGCAGCGCCGACACGTGGCTCAGGCTCGCGTTCAGGCCGACGCGCGGCACGAGCACGCCCAGGCTGCCGGCGCCCAGCACGCGCATCGAATGCCGTCGTGCGGCGGCGAGCATCGCGTCGCGCACCCAGGCGCCGCCGGGATCGCGTCGTCCGAGCAGGTCGTCGTGCACGACGATCGCCACCCGCGTGCCGCGTCGGCCCAGCGCGTCGATAGCCGCGGCGATCGTCGACGCCGGGCTGCAGATCACCGCCAGCTCGGGCGCCTGCGGCAGGCTGTCGACGTCGGGATAGGTGAGCACGCCCGCCACCGAGCGGTAGCGCGGATTCACCGGCATCACCGGCGCGTCGATGCCGCCTTCGAGCAGGTTGCGCATCAGCACGTTGCCGACGTGGCGCGGCTTGTTCGAAGCGCCGACCACCGCGACCGAGCGCGGCTCGAACAGATGGACGAGGCTGCGGACGCTCATCGCGAGGGGGCCGCCGGACGCAACGCCGCGAACATGCGCTGCCCGGCGGCGACGACGCCGAGCACGAGCGCGCCTGCGACGACGCCGACGAGTCCGTCGAACAGCATCGGCCCGAGCGCATCGACGAGACCGCCGACCACCGGCGCGTCGTCGATCGGATCGAGCGCGCGGTCGACCCATCCGTGCGCGCCGGGCACGCCGTGCGAGAGGATGCCTCCGCCCACCAGGAACATCGCCGCCGTGCCGACGATCGACAGCGACTTCATCAGCCACGGCGCCGCGCGGACGATCCCCGCGCCGAGCCGACGCTGGACGCGATCGAGCCAGCCGGCGCCGCGTTGCGCGAGCAGGCGCAGGCCGAGATCGTCGAGCTTGACGATGCCCGCCACCAGTCCGTAGACGCCGACGGTCATCAGCGCCGCGACGGCGACGAGAACGCCGACCTTCACGCCGAAGGTTGCAGTGGCGACCGCGCCGAGCGCGATCGTGATGATCTCGGCCGACAGGATGAAATCGGTTCGCACGGCGCCTTCGATCTTCGTCTTCTCCCTCGTCTGCAGCTCCTGCGCCGAGATCGGTTCGCCGGCGACCGCAGCGGCCGATGCGCCCGGCTCGTGCACCTGGGGGTGGAACAGGCGATGCGCGATCTTCTCGAAGCCCTCGTAGCACAGGTATGCACCGCCGACCATCAGCAGCGGCTTGATCGCCCACGGAGCGAAGGCGCTGATCGCCAGCGCCGCCGGCACCAGGATCAGCTTGTTGCGGATCGACCCTCGCGCCACCGCCCAGACGACGGGCAGCTCCCGGTCGGCGTGCACCCCCGAGACCTGCTGCGCGTTCAGCGCGAGATCGTCGCCGAGCACGCCCGCCGTCTTCTTCGTGGCGACCTTCGTCATCGTCGAGATGTCGTCGAGCACGCTCGCGATGTCGTCGAGCAGTGCGAGCAGCGTCGTCGCCATGGCTCAGCGCGCCGCCACGCCGCAGACGTCCTGCGGACACGGGAAGTGGTAGTAGCGCTCGTTCAGGTATTGCGCCACCGCGTCGATCTCGGCCTGCTGCCACGCGCCGCCGAGGTAGCGGTCCCAGCGCCAGACGTAGGCACGGATCTGGTCGAAACTCCCTGCGGCACGCGGGCTTCGCGTGTGCACGCTGCGCTCGTGGCAGCCGGTGCAGCGGCTCTCGTAGAGCGAGGCGCCGAGCGATTCGTCGCTGGCCGCGCGCGCCACGGAGCCGCCGCCGAGAGGGAGCATCGCGCCGACGACGAACGCGGCGGCGGCGAGCGCCGGCGAGACGAGTCTCGAGGGCCGCAGATCCGCCCGCTGCAGGGCTCGCTTCATCGACTTCTCCCGGTGACCGTGAACGACGGTGTGCAGATTATGCGAGAACGCGGCAGGGCACACCGGGATCGGGACGACGACGGGCGCTACGAGGAGTCCTTGACGAGCGCCGTGCGGATCTGCTCGATCGCGTGCGACGGGCTGAGCCCCTTCGGGCACACCTCGGTGCAGTTCATGATCGTGCGGCATCGGTACAGGCGATAGACGTCGTCGAGGAAGGCCAGCCGCTCGCTGCGCGCGGTGTCGCGGCTGTCGGTGATGAAGCGCCAGGCCTGCAGCAGTCCGGCCGGGCCGATGAACTTGTCGGGGTTCCACCAGTACGACGGGCAGAACGAGCTGCAGCAGGCGCACAGGATGCACTCGTACAGCCCGTTCAGCCGCTCGCGCTCCTCGGGCGACTGCAGTCGTTCGCGCTCGGGCATCGGCCGGTCGTCGACGACGTAGGGGCGGATCGAGTGGTAATGCGAGAAGAACTGCGTCATGTCGACGACGAGGTCGCGCACGACAGGAAAGCCGGGCAGCGGGCGCAGCACCACCGGCTCCTTCAGCTCCGACACCGGGTGGATGCACGCCAGGCCGTTGCGGCCGTTGATGTTCATCGCGTCGGAGCCGCACACGCCCTCGCGGCACGAGCGGCGAAACGAAAGGCTGTCGTCGATCTCCTTCAGGCGCAGCAGCACGTCGAGCAGCATCCGGTCGGTATGGCGCAGCTCGACGTCGTAATCCTGCATGCGCGGCCGCGGGTCCACGTCGGGATCGAACCGATAGATGCTCACCTTCATGGCTGCCCCAGCAGGATCATCGCTACGCGGATCTGCACCGCGACGAGGATGAACGCGATGACCGCGAGCAGCGGCAGGCGCAGCGACGGCGCGTGCACGTAGTCGAGCACGACGTCGCGCACGCCGATCCAGCCGTGCAGCCCCATCGACAGGAAGAAGGCGAGGATCAGCACGGCGCCGTGCGTGCTGGTGGCGATCGCGTGCCAGCGCTCGTAGGCCGAGCCGTCCGACACCGCGAGCCGCACGATGCCCAGCACGAGCAGGACGAGGATCGCGATCGCGCTGAACCGCTGCAGCAGCCAGGCGCGCTGCCCGGAGAAGACCCTCATCGCAGCCCCCAGGCGAGAAGCCACAGGAGCGCGGCGACGATGCCGGCCGCGATGGAGACGAAGGCGCTGGTGCGCGCCTGCGGCAGCCGATAGCCGAAGCCGGCATCCATGAACAGGTGACGAACGCCGGCGAAGATGTGGTGCACCAGCGCCCAGGCGCCGATGAACAGCAGCGGCGCGAACCACGAACGCGTCGCCGCCTGCACGACGGCGTCGAAACCCTGCGGGCTGCGCAGCGATTCGGCCAGCGCGCTCGCCAGCAGCGGCAGCGAGACGGCGAGCAGCACGCCGGAGACGCGATGCAGGATCGAGGCGATCGCGCCGACCGGAAAGCGGATCTGCGCGAGATTCAGGAACTTCGGTAACGACCGGGCCGCGCCGCCTGCTGCCGCCTGCCGTTGCATCGCGATTCCTCCGTCGCCGGGATGCGGCCCGCTAGAACATCCCCATCTCGAGCCGCGCCGCTTCGCTCATCATGTAGCGCGTCCAGGGCGGGTCGAATACCAGGTCGACCCGCGCCCGCGCCTGGTCGACGCCGGGGATCTTCAGCAGCTTCTCGCGGGCTTCGTCGCACATCAGCGTGCCCATTCCGCAGCCGGGCGCCGTCACCGTCATCTGCACGTCCAGCCGGAAGCTGCCGTGGTCGATGTTACTGCAGACGCAACTGTAGACAAGCCCCAGATTGACGATGTCCATCGGAATCTCGGGGTCGAAGCAGGTGCCGAGCACTTTCCATGCGGCCGCCTCGATCAGCTCCGGCGTGGGCGCCTTGTCGGCGAAGAGATCGGCGACCTCCGGCAGCACTTGCGGCTCGAGCCCGAGCGCCTGGGCGTACTGCTCGTCGACGCGGTACAGGTTGCCGTCGACCATGACGGTGATCGTGCCGCCCAGTCGCTGCGTCACCTGCCCGGGCTTGCCGGCCATCAG
>QEVN01000154.1 GCA_003576795.1 Burkholderiales bacterium | reverse complement strand
GCGCTTGCCCTGCGGGCAAGCGCGAACGAAGAAACGATTGAGATATCTTTAACCGAGGACTCTATCTCTGCGCGAGACTAAAAAGGGGAGCAGGTCACCGTGCCCGACACCGACATCGAACTGAGACTCGTCCTCTCCAACGTTCCCGACGAGACGGTAGCCGCGCGGATCGCGCATGCGCTCGTCGACGAGCGACTGGCGGCCTGCGTCAACGTCTTCGCCGCCTGCCGCTCGGTCTATCGATGGCAGGGCGCCATCGAGACCGCCGACGAAATCACGCTGCTGGTGAAGACGACCCGAGCGCGTCACCACGAATGCGTGCGCCGGCTCGCGGCGCTGCACCCCTATGACGTACCGGAAATCGTGACGCTGGCGCCCGAGCAGGTGTGGCCGGCGTATGCGCAGTGGGCGGCCGACGAGACGGCGGCCGACGCCGGTTCCTGATCGAAGACGTTCGGGCTACCGGAAGTTGCGCTCCGGCGTGTGGAACGCATTCCACGCGGCTGATGGCAACATCTGGTAGCGAGGAACGCAAGCCGGAGCCGCGCGCCGATCTTCTAGTCGTAGACGCTCGACGCCTCCCTGCGCCGTCGCCGTCTGCGTGCCGAACGGCTGCCGAGCAGCGCCGACGTCGACAGCACTTCGCGCGCGCGCAGGAACAGCAGCATCAGCACGGCGAGCGCGAGCATCGCGCCCATCGTCCACCAGAAGCCGACGCGCGAGTGCAGCCACGGGATGTACTCGAAGTTCATCCCGAAGATCCCGGTGATCAGCGTCAGCGGCATGAACACGGCCGTGATGGCCGTGAGCGCGCGCACGATCTCGTTCGTGCGGTAGGCGGTGGCCGAGAAATGCAGCTGCACCGCGTTCTCGAGCGACGACTCGAGCCGCTGCGCGTGGCTGCGCACGCGGTGGATGTGCTCGACGACGTCGCTCGTGCGCACGAGCAGCACTTCGCTCAGGCCGCCGCCGTCGCTGTGCTCCAGGCGTTCGTCGCGCCACTCCTGGAGCGCGTCGAGCTGCTCCTCGCACAGGTCCTCGAGGCGGCGCACCTCGCGCCGCGACTCGAGCAGCGAGTACCAGTCGTTGAACGGCCGGCGCGTGTCGAGCAGCTGGCGCTGCCACCGCTCGAACTGCGTCGCCAGCGGCTGGCGCAACTCGAGGTAGCGATCGACCATCGCGTTGAGGATGCGCAGCATCAGCTCCTCGGGCTGCGTGGGCAGCCGTCCGCGTCCGGCCGCGCTCATCAGGCGGGTACGGGTGCTCGCCATCAGCCGGCTGTCGGGCGCGCGCACGGTGACGAGCATGCGAGGGAACAGGAAGAACACCACGGGGCGCGTCTTCACGTGGATGACGTCGGCGGCGTCGAGCGTCTCCACGCGCAGCGCCAGGCCGCGGAAGACGATGATCTCGTAGTCGTTCGTCGAATCGAAGGACGACGGATGGGCGACGTTCTCGGCGTCGCGCAGGTGCTCGTCGAGCACGTGGATGCCGGTGAGCTGCTGCACCGGCGCCGTCCAGACGGGACCGTCGGAGTAGACGCAATCGCACCAGACGAAGCCGACGTCGGGCAGCGCGTCGATCGATTCGACGACCGAGGCGCCTTCGGCGCCGACGACGACGAGTTCCATCGCTGCGCGGACCGCGTCAGCGCGTCTCGCGCAGCCAGCGCGCGGCGTCGCGCGCGAAGTAGGTGAGGATTCCGTCGGCGCCGGCGCGTCGCATCGCCAGCAGCGATTCGAGGGCGACTGTGCGCTCGTCGAGCCAGCCGTTGGCCGCCGCCGCCTTGAGCATCGAGTACTCGCCGCTCACCTGGTAGACGAAGGTCGGGCAGCGGAACTCGTCCTTCACCCGGCGCACGATGTCCAGGTACGGCATGCCGGGCTTGACCATCACCATGTCGGCGCCTTCGGCGAGGTCGAGCGCGACTTCGCGCAGCGCCTCGTCGGAGTTGCCCGGGTCCATCTGGTAGGTCTTCTTGTCGCCCTTGCCGAGGTTGCCCGCGGAGCCGACGGCGTCGCGGAAGGGGCCGTAGAAGCCCGAGGCGTACTTGGCCGAGTACGCCATGATCTTCGTGTGGATGTGGCCCGCTTCCTCGAGCGACGCGCGGATCGCGCCGATGCGCCCGTCCATCATGTCGGAGGGCGCGACGATGTCCACGCCGGCCTCGGCCTGCACGATCGCCTGCCGGCGCAGGATCTCGACGGTGCGGTCGTTGAGCACGTAGCCGTCCTCGTCGACGACGCCGTCCTGGCCGTGCGTCGTGTACGGGTCGAGCGCCACGTCGGTGAGCACGCCCAGCTCGGGGAAGCGCTTCTTCAGCTCGCGGACCGCGCGCGGCACGAGGCCGTCGGGGTCGGTGGCCGCTGCGCCGTCGGCGCTCTTCGCCGACGGCTCGATCACCGGGAACAGCGCGAGCACCGGGATGCCGAGCTGAAGGCACTGCTCGGCGATCGCCGGCAGCCGGTCGACGCTCAGGCGCTCGACGCCGGGCATGGACGCGACGGCCTGCGCGCGCGAGGCGCCGTCGAGCACGAAGATCGGATAGATCAGATCGTCGGCGGACAGCCGGTGCTCGCGGACCAGCCGGCGCGAGAAGTCGTCGCGGCGCAGCCGGCGCATCCGCACGAACGGAAAGGCTGCGCGGGGGGTGTCCTGTTTCATGTCGTTTCTCCGGGCCGTAGCCAGTCGGCGATGATCTCCCGCGCTTCGTCGACGCCGGTGCGGCGGGTCGCGGAAAACGATAGCAGACCGAGGGGGTTCGGCAGTTGCTCGGCGCGCAGCGCGGCTTCGAGCTCGCGCATCGCGCTCGCGAGCTGCGCGTTACCGAGCTTGTCGCACTTGCTGGCGAGCACGAGGATCGGCACGTCGGCGGCGATCCACCCGAGCACGCCGCGATCGAGTTCGGTGAGGCCGCGGCGCACGTCGAGCACGAGCACGACGCCGGCGAGCGTCTTTCGCTGCCCCAGATAGCGTCCGGCGAGCTGGTCCCATCCGCGCTTGACCTCGAGCGGCGCGCTCGCGTAGCCGTAGCCGGGCGTGTCGACCAGCCACGCGCACGGCGCAGCGTTCTGCGGGCCGAGCGCGAAGTAGTTCAGCGCCTGCGTGCGTCCCGGCGTCTTGCTGGCGAAGGCGAGGCGGCGCTGTCCGCACAGTGCGTTGAGCGCCGAGGACTTGCCGGCGTTCGAGCGGCCGACGAAGGCGACTTCGGCGAGCCGGGACTCGGGCAGCTGGGAGAGGCGGGCGACGGTGGTTTCGAACCGCGCGGATGTCAGTGCGGGAACCACGACGCGAAGAACCTCGACGGGAGCAGGGCCTATTGTACAATTGCAGGCTTTGTCGGACCCGCGGGCGGGTCCGTCGACTGAAGAACGGGTTCCGTCCCATGTTCCGAGTGAGAATTCCCGGCGCGGCTTTCTACGGTTCCGTCGCCGCCTGCGCAGCCGTCTCGGTGGCGGCCGCTTTCGCTCCGGTCGTTTTCGCGCAGGGCGCGGCGCCCGCGAAGCCGGCGCCGGTAGACGCCAAGCGCGGCGCGCAGATCGCGCAGGAAGTCTGCGCGGCATGCCACGCAGCCGACGGGAACAGTCTCATCCCGGCGAATCCGAAGCTGGCGGCCCAGCATCCGGAGTATCTCGCCAAGCAGCTGAACGATTTCAAACCCGCCGAAGGCGAGCAGCAGGCGCACCGCCCGAGCGCGATCATGGCCGGTTTCGCCGCCATGCTCTCGCCGGAAGACATCCGCAACGTCGCGGCGCATTTCGCGTCGCAGACGCTCGCGCCGGCCGCGGCCACCGATGCCGCGCTCGCCGAAGCCGGACGCACCATCTATCGCGTCGGCATCGCCGCCAAGGGCGTTCCGGCCTGTGCCGGCTGTCACAGCCCGAACGGAGCCGGCATCCCGTCGCAGTATCCGAGGCTGCAGGGGCAGTACGCCGAATACGCCGAGGCGCAGCTCACGGCGTTCCGCAGCGGCGAGCGTGCGAACAGCGAGCAGATGCGCACGATCGCCGAGCGCCTGTCCGATCGCGAGATCAAGGCCGTCGCGCAGTACATGTCCGGCCTGCGCTGATCGAGCGCGGCCGACGCGGTCGACGACCGCGTCGCCTCGAAGGCCGCTGCACACGTCGCCTTCGCAATCGCCGTATCCTGAGCGTTTACCGGCCGGTCGTCCGGCCGGCGTCGATGCGTTGCGGTTTCCCTTCGGGTCTCGTGAAGGACGAGTCGGGCCTGCCGGCGGCGCATCGCTTCGCAAGGAGGCCGGCCATGCCGATCCGAATTTCCGACCCCGCCCATCCACGACCCGCCGAGATCACTCCCCGCGCGTCCTACGAGCGGCTGCGGGAGCGGCGGAAGCTGCTCGGCGCTGCCGCCGGCGCGGCGCTGGCGCCGCTCGTCGCGTCGGCCGCGCCAGCGTCGACTTCCCCGCCGGCGTCGGCTCCGATGCCGCCCGCTGCCGGCACGGCCGACGACGCGGCTTCGAAGCTCGACGCCAGGCCGAGCCCTTTCTCGACGATGGAGCGCCCGACGCCCCGCGAGGACGTCACCGGCTACAACAACTTCTACGAGTTCGGCACCGACAAGTCGGATCCGAAGCGCTACGCGAAATCGCTGCGCATACGCCCCTGGACGGTTGCGATCGAGGGCGAGGTGGCCAAGCCCGGGCGCTTCGACGCGGACGACCTGCGCCGGCTCGCGCCGCTCGAGGAACGCATCTACCGGTTGCGCTGCGTCGAGGGCTGGTCGATGGTCATTCCGTGGATCGGGTATCCGTTCTCGGAACTGATGAAGCGCGTCGAGCCCACCGGCGCCGCGAAGTTCGTCGAGTTCGTCACGCTGGCCGACCCGAAGCAGATGCCGGGCGTGCGCTCGACGGTGCTCGCGTGGCCGTACACCGAGGGCTTGCGCATCGACGAGGCGGCGCATCCGCTGACGCTGCTCACCTTCGGGCTCTACGGCGACGTGCTGCCGCCGCAGAACGGTGCGCCGATGCGCGTCGTCGTGCCGTGGAAATACGGCTTCAAGAGCGCGAAGTCGCTCGTGGCGATCCGCTTCGTCGAGCGCCAGCCGCTCACCAGCTGGCACCGGGCGGCGCCGAAGGAATACGGCTTCTACTCGAACGTGAATCCGGAAGTCGATCATCCGCGCTGGTCGCAGGCGACCGAGCGCAGGATCGGCGAGGGCGGGCTGTTCGTGCGGCGCCAGCCGACGCGGATGTTCAACGGCTACGGCGAGCAGGTCGCTTCGCTGTATGCGGGGATGGACCTGCGCAGGGAATTCTGAATGCGCTCGTCGCGTGCGCTGCGCGTGCTCGTGTTCGCCCTCGCGCTCGTGCCGCTCGCGCGGCTCGTCGTGCTGGGCGCGCTCGATTCGCTCGGCGCCAATCCGGTGGAGTTCGTGCAGCGCTCCACCGGCACGTGGGCGCTGGCGATGCTGTGCATCACGCTCGCGGTGACGCCGCTGCGCCGGCTGTTCGGCTGGAGCTGGCTGATGCGGCTGCGCCGGATGCTCGGGCTGTTCGCGTTCTTCTATGCGTGCCTGCACCTGCTGGCGTACGCCTGGCTCGACCAGTGGTTCGACTGGAACGCGATCGTCGACGACGTGCTCGAGCGCCCGTTCATCACCGTGGGGATGACCGCCTTCCTGCTGCTGATCCCGCTGGCGGCGACGTCGACGAATGCGATGATGCGCAGGCTCGGGCGCCGTTGGCAGGAACTGCACCGCCTCGTCTACGCGATCGCCGTGCTCGCCGTGCTGCACTACTGGTGGCACAAGGCCGGCAAGAACGATTTCTCGGCGCCGCTCGCCTGGGCGCTCGTCGTGGCCGGGCTTCTCGCGGTTCGCCTGGCATGGCACTGGGCGAGTCCGCCCGCGCGGCCCGGGCGCTCTGCGCGCGCCGCGCGGGCTGCGCCGGGCGTGGCGCGCCCCGCT
>QEVN01000153.1 GCA_003576795.1 Burkholderiales bacterium | reverse complement strand
CTACGCCGAGCGCGCGATCGTGCCCGCGCACTCCGTGCTGCCGCGCCCCCACGGGCTGTCGGCGATCGAGTCCGCGGCGGTCTGGATGGCGCACCTCACGGCGTACGGCGCGATCGTCGACATCGCCCGCGTCGGTCGCGGGGAGGCGGTGATCGTCACCGCCGCCTCCAGCAGCGTCGGGCTCGCGGCGATCCGCATCTGCAACGCGATCGGCGCGATCCCGATCGCCGTCACGCGCGGCGAAGGCAAGCGCGACGCGCTGCTGCGCGCCGGCGCGGCGCACGTGATCGTTTCGCAGCGCGACGACCTCGCCGCCGAGGCCATGCGCGTCGCCGGCAGCGGCGCGCGCCTAGCCTTCGACCCGATCGGCGGCCCGATCGTCGCCGCGCTCGCCGCGCTCGCCGCCGCGCTCGCGCCGCAGGGCATGCTGATCCTGTACGGAAACCTCAGCGGCAAGGCGCGCGAGACGATGTTCCCGTACGGCCCCGCGCTGGCGAAGGGGCTGGCGATGCGCGGCTACCTCGTGTTCGAGCTGATCCACGACGCCCGGCGTTTCGCGGCGGCGCGCGGCTTCATCGAGGAGGGGCTGCGCGCCGGCACGCTGGCACCGACGATCGCGCGCACCTTCGACTTCGGCGATATGGTCGAGGCGCATCGCTACCTCGAGTCCGGCGAGCAGTTCGGCAAGATCGTCGTCACGGTGCCGCAAGACAACTGACGAGCGGAATCCGCAATCGTCCCCGCATCCGCAGGAGGAGACCCATGGACGCGAAGACAGGGGCCCGGAGCTTCCCGTTGCCCTCGCAGATCGAGAGCGTGCCCGGCGCAGGCGACTGGCAGTCGATGTACCCGTACTACTCGCGCTTCCAGCCCGAGGACGACGGGCGCTTCTGGTTCTACAACTCGATGCACTTCCCCGAGGTGATGCCGGCCTTCGACATCCTCACGGCGGAAGTGCCGTACACCGGCCTGGGCGCCTTCACGACGCGCGTGTTCGCGTTCCCGACCACGCTCGGCGTCGAGTTCCGCGTGCTGAACGGGCGCGTCTACATCACCGCCAACGCGGTCAGCGATCCCGGCGAGATCGGCCGGCGCCTGGAGATCTTCCAGCAGCGCGCCTCGCACTACTACGAGAACTGGGATCGCCTGTACGCCGAATGGCGCACGCGGATGGACACGCTGATCCGCGACATCTCCGAGCTGCGCGTGCCGCCGCTGCCGGAGTTCGACGACCTCGAAGTGGTGCTCGAGGCGCGCGGCATCGGGCAGAACCACTACCTGCGCGAGAACTTCCACCGCGCCATCGAGATGTTCTCGAAGATGTGGCACTACCACTTCGAGTTCCTGATGCTGGGCTACGGGGCGTACGTCGTCTTCTTCCAGTTCTGCAAGAAGGCCTTCCCCGAGATCTCCGACCAGACGATCTCACGCATGGTCGCCGGAGTCGATACGCTGATGTTCCGGCCCGACGAGGAGCTGAAGAAGCTCGCCCGGCTGGCCGTCGAATGCGGCGTCGACGACGCCTTCGTCGAGGGCGCCGATCCGAAGCGCACGCTCGCCGCGGTCGGCGCGCGCGGCGAGGCCGGCCGGCGCTGGCTCGCGGCCTTCGAGGCGGCGCGCGATCCGTGGTTCCACATGTCGACCGGCGACGGCTTCTATCATCATCACCGCAGCTGGAACGACGATCTGTCGGTGCCGTTCGCCGCGCTGCCCGGCTACATGCAGATGGTCCGCCGCGGGGAATCGCTCGCGCGTCCCACCGAGCGGCTGAAGGCCGAGCGCGGGCGCATCATCGGCGAGTACCGCGAGCTGCTGGGCAGCGACGAGGAGCGTGCCGCCTTCGACCAGATGCTCGGCCTTTGCCAGGTCGTGTTCCCGTTCGTCGAAGACCACAAGTTCTATTGCGAGCACTGGTTCACGACGCTGTTCTTCGACAAGATCCGCCAGTTCGGCGCGGTGCTGTGCGAGCAGGGCGTGCTCGAGGACGGCGAGGACATCTTCCACCTGCACTACGGCGAGGCCGAGCAGGCGCTGGTCGACGTGATGCTCGCCTGGGCCGGCGGCGGCAAGCCGCACGGCGCGCGCCACTGGCGGCCGATCATCGCCGAGCGCAAGCGCATGCTCGCCGCGCTGGAGAACTGGCAGGCGCCGCCCGCGCTGGGACCGATTCCCGAATCGATCGAGGACCCGGCGCTGCAGATGCTGTGGGGCATCACCAACGAGACGCTGCAGACGTGGTCGGCGCCCGAGCTCGTCGACGAGGGCGAGCTGCGCGGATTCGCCGCTTCGCCGGGCATCGTCGAGGGCGTGGCGCGCGTGCTGCGCGACGTGAACGACATCAGCCAGGTGCGCGCCGGCGAGATCCTCGTCTGCCCGGTGACGGCGCCGAGCTGGGGGCCGGTGTTCACCAAGATCAAGGCGGCGGTCGCCGACATCGGCGGCACGATGTCGCACGCGGCGATCGTCGCGCGCGAATACGGGCTGCCCGCGGTGGTCGGCACCGGCAGCGCGACCAAGCGCATCCGCACCGGACAGCGCATCCGCGTCGACGGCGACCGCGGCATCGTGCGCGTGCTCGACTGACGCGGGGAGGACGAGCGATGAACGAGCATGCCTGGGTCCGGTACTTCGAGGAGATCGGCATTGGCGACCGGCCGACCGTGGGCGGCAAGGGCGCGAGCCTGGGCGAGCTGCTGCGCGCCGGCATCGCGGTGCCGCCCGGTTGCGTCGTCACCACCGATGCGTTCCGCCATTTCCTCGACGCCTGCGATCGGGGCGGAGCGATCCGCCGGCGCATCGAGCGCCTGCAGTCGGACGATCTCGATGCGATCGCCGCGGCCAGTGCCGAAGCGCGCGCGCTTCTCGGGCAGGCCGATCTTCCGGCCGCGCTGTACGACGGCATCGCCGCGGGGCTCGAGCGGATCTGCGGCGGCGATACCGACGCGCCGATGGCGGTGCGCTCGAGCGCGACCAGCGAGGACAGCGCCGAGGCGAGCTTCGCCGGCCTGCAGGACACCTACCTGTGGATCCGCGGCGCCGACGCCGTCGTCGAGCACGTGCGCCGGTGCTGCGCGAGCCTGTACAGCGTCGAGTCGGTCAGCTATCGCCGCCGGCTCGGCATGCCCGAGGAAGGGCTGGCGATGGCCGTCGTGATCCAGCGCATGGTCGATGCGCGCTCCTCGGGCGTGATGTTCACGCGCAGCCCGACCACGGGCGACCGCTCGGTCGTCACGCTCGAGGCGAGCTGGGGCCTGGGCTCGGCGGTGGTCAGCGGCGAGGTCACGCCCGATCGTTTCGTCGTCGCCAAGGTCACCGGCGAGATCGTGCGGCGCGACATCTCCTCGAAGCTGCGCCGGCACAGGCCGGACCCTTCCGGCTCGGGCGTCGTCGACGAGGAGGTGCCGGAGGCGCAGCGCACGATCGCCGCGGTGTCCGACGCCGAGGTGCTCGCGCTCGCCGCCATCGCGCGCAGGGTCGAGCGTCATTACGGCTGCGCGCAGGACATCGAGTGGGCGATCGCCGAAGGATGCGCGCCGGGCGAAGGCGTGTTCCTGCTGCAGAGCCGGCCCGAAACCGTGTGGGCGAGCCGCGAGGCAGCGGCGGTCGCCGCGCCCAGGCCGCGCGCCGTCGATCACGTGTTCGCGCTGCTCGGCGGAGCCAGGGCGCAGCCGCGACGGGAAGCGCGATGAACCTGAGCAACGAGGACGTGCAGGACATCCTGCGCGTGCTGGATTCCACCTCGTACGACGAGCTGAGGCTCGAGACCGCGCGATTCCGCCTGGTGCTGCGGCGCTCGGCGGGCGGCGCGTGGACGCAGGAGACGCAGGCGCTGTCTACGCCCCAGCGTTCGGAGAGCGCGGATCGCGCGGTGGAGAAGGCGCTGTCCGACGGGGCCGGAGGCGGGCGCGAGTCCACGGCTTCGACGGCTGCGCACCCGCTGTCGGCGTCCGGTGCGCAGCGCGAAGCGAAGACGTCTTCCGCACGCGAGACGGGCGCGGCGCGCGAGCCGGCCGCCGCAAGCGGGGCAGGCGACTCGCGACCCGGCCTGCACGAAGTGCGCCCGCCGATGCTCGGCACCTTCTATCGCGCGCCCAAGCCCGGAGCCGCTCCGTTCGTCGAGGTCGGCAGCAAGGTGCGGCCGGATACCGTCGTCTGCATCATCGAGACGATGAAGCTGATGAACTCGGTGTGCGCGGGCGTGGCCGGCGAAGTGGCCGAGATCTGCCTGGACGACGCGCAGTTCGCCGACGAATCCGCGGTGCTGCTTCGCATCCGTCCGGAGCCGACGTGCGCCTGAGGCGGGTCCTGATCGCCAATCGCGGCGAGATCGCGGTGCGCATCGCCCGCACCTGCCGTGCGCTCGGCATCGAGACCGTGCTCGCGGCCTCCGACGCCGACCTCGATTCGCTCGCTGCGCGGCTGGCCGACCGCACCGTGCGCCTCGGGCCCGCGCCGTCGTCGGCCAGCTACCTGAACGTCGGCGCGGTCGTCGCCGCGGCGCATGCCATGCACGCCGACGCGATCCACCCGGGCTACGGCTTCCTGTCCGAGAACGCGCGCCTGGCGCGCGCCTGCGACGACGCCGGCATCGTGTTCATCGGGCCGACCGCGGCGCAGCTCGACGCGGTCGGCGACAAGCTGAAGGCGCGCGCGCATGCGGTGGCGGCCGGCCTGCCGGTCGTGCCGGGCGGCGAGCTCGGCGGCGAGTCCGACGCGCGGGCGCTGGCTCGCGAGATCGGCTTTCCGGTGCTCGTGAAGGCGGTCGCCGGCGGCGGCGGCCGCGGCATGAAGGTCGTGCGCGCGGCCGAGCAGCTCGCGCCCACCCTCGAGCTGGCGATGGCCGAGGCGCAGGCGGCGTTCGGCGATGGGCGCGTCTACCTCGAGCGCTACGTCGAGTCGGGCCGGCACGTCGAGGTGCAGGTGCTCGGCGACGGCGAACGCGCGATCCATCTCGGCACGCGCGACTGCTCGATCCAGCGGCGCTACCAGAAGCTCGTCGAGGAGGCGCCCGCGCCGCTGCTGAGCGCGGCGCTGCGCGAGCAGATGCACCGGGCGGCGGTGGCGTTCGCGCAGCACCTGCGCTACCGGGGGCTGGGCACCGTCGAGCTGCTCGCCGACTGCGCGCGCGACGCCTTCTATTTCCTCGAGATGAACGCGCGCATCCAGGTCGAGCACCCGGTCACCGAGGCGATCACCGGCCTGGATCTCGTCGCCGAGCAGATCGCCGTCGCCGAGGGCCGGCCGCTGCGCTTCGCGCAGCAGGACGTGCGCTTCGACGGCCACGCGATCGAGTGCCGGCTGAACGCCGAGGACTGGACGCGCGATTTCCGGCCGAGCCCGGGCGACGTGCGTCGCGCGGTGTTCCCCGCGGCGCCGCACGTGCGCGTCGACACGCACCTGCAGTCGGGCAGCCGCGTGCCGCCGTACTACGACTCGCTGCTCGCCAAGCTCGTCGTGCACGGCGCCGACCGGGCCGACGCGGTCGACCGGCTGCGCGAGGCGCTCGCCGCCTGCACGATCGACGGCGTCGCGACGAACCTGCCGATGCACGAGGCGCTCGTGCAGGACGCGGAGTTCCGCGCCGGGGGCTTCGACACGCGCTGGTTCCCGCGCTTCCTGCAGGCGCGGCTGCACACGCCGACGGATTCGTGACATGGCCGACATCCAGCTGATCGACGTGTCGCTGCGCGACGGCAACCAGAGCCTGTGGGGCGCGATGAGCTGCAACACGGCGCAGACGCTGACGATCGCGCCGGTGATGAACCGCGTCGGATTCCGCGCGCTCGACTGCTGCTCGAGCACGGCGATGGGAGTCGCGGTGCGGTATCACCGCGAAGATCCCTGGGATCGCATCCGCCTGATGCGCGCGGCGCTGCCCGACACGCTGCTGCAGTTCATCGGCACGGGACTGCGCTTCATCTCGTGGGAGCCGGCGCATCCGGAGTTCATGCAGCTCGTCTACGACCGGCTGGTCGAGAACGGCATCTCCCGCTTCGTCGCGCTCGACCCGATGCACGACGTCGAAGCGCTGCTCGCGAATTCCGCGTCGATGCGCCGGGCGGGCGCGGCCGAGATCATCGCCGCGCTCACCTACACGGTGAGCGAGGTGCACGACGACGCCTTCTACGCCGGGCTGGTCGCGCGGCTGTCGCCGTCGCCCGACATCGACCGCTTCTACATCAAGGACCCGGCGGGGCTGCTCACGCCCGAGCGCGCGCGCACGCTGATCCCGGCGATCCGCGCGACGATGCGCGGCAAGCCGCTCGAGCTGCACTCGCACTGCACGATCGGACTGTCGCCGCTCACCGGCATGACGGCCGCCGA
>QEVN01000006.1 GCA_003576795.1 Burkholderiales bacterium | reverse complement strand
CTTCGGCAAGCTCGCCACGCACTTCACGATGCTCGACCCGATCAAGGCGACGATCGTCACGCCGGGCCTGGACATGAACGGCAAGTTCGCGCCGTCGGGTATTCCCGCGTCGATCGTCACCAAGTACCTCGCCGAGCACGGCGTCGTCGTCGAGAAGACGGGGCTCTACTCGTTCTTCGTGATGTTCACGATCGGCATCACGAAGGGACGCTGGAACACGCTCGTCACCGAGCTGCAGCAGTTCAAGACCGACTACGACACGAACCAGCCGCTGTGGCGCGTGATGCCCGAGTTCGTGCAGGCGCACCCGGCCTACGAGCGCATCGGCCTGCGCGATCTCGCCTCGCAGATCCACGAGCAGTACCGCCGCTACGGCATCGCGCGCGTCACCACCGAGATGTACCTGTCGAACATGCAGCCGGCGATGCGGCCGTCGGAAGCCTTCGAGTGCCTGGCGCACCGGCGCGTCGAGCGCGTGCCGATCGACGAGCTCGAAGGGCGCATCACGACGATGCTCGTCACGCCGTATCCGCCCGGCATTCCGCTGCTGATCCCGGGCGAGCGCTTCAACAAGCCGATCGTCGAGTACCTGAAGTTCGCGCGCGACTTCAACGCGCGCTTCCCGGGGTTCGAGACCGACGTGCACGGGCTCGTGGTCGAACTGGAGGGGGGGATGCTGCGGTATTACGTGGACTGCGTGCGGGATTGAAGGCGCACAGGTGGCGGGACGCAGGCGCGCGGAACCGTGCTGCTTGCGCATAGTCCCAGGGCGCACCGCACCAGCCTCCGGGCACACTGCAGTAGCCCCGGGCACACCGCACCAGCCCCGGGCACACCGCTCGCCGGCGCCGACGCTCCGACGCTTCCACCCTTCGAGCAACGGAATGTTGCCTTTCCGCTCGTGGAACGCATTTCACAAGCGGAAAAGCAACATGCGGTTGCCCGACTGCGCGCAGGCGGCGCGTGCGGGACTGAAGGCCGCAGGTGGCGGTCAAGGCACGGGGTCTAAGCCGGTTGTCGGTCCGAGCCTCGACCCGGAGATCGTCGTCGCGTCATGATCGGATCGGTTGCTTGAGTCTGCAATACGTCAGAGCTGTTGTATTACGGCTTACGTATTACGTTCCGAGTAATACAATCGATCGTGATTCTGTCGTTCCGCTGCTAGTACACGCACTGCTGTTCGAAGGGGGTTCGCCTCCTCGCTTCCGTGCGTTCGAGGATGCTGCGGTGCGTAGGCTGGCACAACTGGACGCCGCGAATACGTTGGAGTTCTTGCGGTCGCCGCCCGGCAATCAGCTCCAGGCGTTGCGCGGCGACAGGAAAGAAAATGCAACACAGCATTCGAATCAACGATCAGTTCCGGCTTTGCTTCGTGTGGACGGAGGCAGGGCCGACCGAAGTCGAGATTGTCGACTACCACCGAGGAATCATGATGAGCCGACCGGTCAATCGCATGCGCCCGGTACACCCGGGAGAGATCCTGCGCGACGACTTCCTCGCTCCGTTGGAGATGAGTGTGAACGCGCTCGCGTTGGCCCTGGGTGTGCCGGCAACTCGGATTCACGAAATCGTCAAGGAGCGGCGATCGATCACGGCCGACACCGCCGAGCGCCTCGCCCGTTATTTCGGCGGCGACGCAGAGTCCTGGATGAGTCTGCAGGCGACTTACGACCTGAAGACGCTGCCTACGCGCGATGAGATACGCAGGCGCGTGGAACCACGCCGCGCATCGAAGCGAGCGGCGTAGTCGACGTTTGCGGCCCCGGCCCCGGCCCCGGCCCCGGGCGCTCTGCGGCTTCCACGCTCCGGCAGTTGCGCGCTCCGGAGCTCAGCGCCCGGCGTTCCGGCGCTGCAACCTTCCACTCTTCGAGCAACGGAATGTTGCCTTTCCGCTTGTGGAACGCATTTGACAAGCGGAAAGGCAACATACTGTTGCCCGACCGCGCGGCTGGCGCTGCCGCGCGGGATGCACGCCCCCCGCACCCGCACCCGCACCCGCACCCGCACGCGCCCCTGCACCCGCCCGACGGCTCACGCCGGGCTTCAGCCCGCACCCCCGCAGCAGCTCCGCTGGCCCGCACCCTCGAGGGAGGCAGTCCCTCCGGCACAGAGGAGGCGGCCCCACCGACGCGTGCCGCGCCAGCCGCTGCCGCGCCCTCCCGCTACACGTCCACCGACCTCATCCCCGGCGACGGATCCACGCGAGCCAGCCGCGTGCCGCTGATCACGTCGTGCAACCCCCGCCGGTCCTTGTCGATGAAGGTCCACACATACGGTGCCACGAGCAGCGCATACAGCGCCGGGTGCACGAAATACCCCGCCGCCAGCGCGCCCACGCACAAGGCCGCGATCGCCGCGAAGCGCGCGAACGCCTGCACCGGGTTCACCGGGCCGCCCGCGCGCGTCTGCAACTGCAGCGACATCGTCTTCATCGGCAGCGACCTTCGCCCCTGGCTCCAGAAATAGGTGAAGTACGCCGCCAGCACCCCGAGCGTGAACCACTGAAACGCCGTTCGCAGCGCCCCCGGATGCCCGCGGAACTGCGTGAGCGCGGAAAACGCGTAATCGGCGAACCAGACCACGCCGAACAGGATGATCGCTTCGTAGGCGAAGCCCATGAACCGGCGCCAGGGATCGGCGGCCGGCGCGAGCTCGGGAAGCGCCATCAGTAGACGACGCGCCGCGGGCGCTTGGCGGGCTTGCCGTCGCGCTTGACGACTTCGGCGAGCGGCTGCGCGGCCTGCTTGGCGAGCCCCGTGCGCGCGCCGGCGTGGCGCGCCGCGGTGTTGCTCGTGCCGCTGGTACGCAGCACGGCGCGCTGCTCCGGCGTCATTTCGCGGTAGCGCTCCCATTGCGCCTGCCGCTCGTCGGGGTCGAGGCGCTTGGCGAGCCGGTAGTTCTGGCGCGCGAGCCGGCGCTGCTCGGGCGTGAGCTTCGCCCACTCCTGGATGCGCTCGTTCACGCGTTCGCGCTGTTCGTCGGACATCTGCGGAACGCGCTCGGCGAGTTGCAGCCAGCCGCGCTTCTCGGCGAAGGACCAGCTGTTCCACTGCTGCTCGAAGGGGGCGAGCACGGACTGCTGCGCGCTCGTCAGCTCGCTCCACAGCGGCTGCACCAGCGGCAGCAGCGATCCGCGATGCGTCGGAGGCGTGTCCGCCGACAGCGCAGGCGCCACGGCGATGCTCGCGGCAAGCGCGAACGCGGCGAAGGCGGGCCAGCGCAGCGGGTTCATCGTTCTTCGTGCCCCCGGGGCTGCGACGACACGTTGCGCAGGTACACGCCGAAGCCCCGGTCGGCGTATGCCGAGATCGGAACCTCGTCGGCGATCATCGCCGCGTCGAGTTCGGCGAGGTCGTCTGCGCGCTGGTGCGTATCCAGTACCGAGATGCCGAACAGCCCGGCCGCGAGGAGCGCGATCGGGACGACGACCGCAGCGATGCGCCAGGCCAGCCGCGGCGCGGGGCCGCCGGCCAGCTCGGCGGTCGGGCGGTGCCCGACGCGCACGATTTCGTGGGCCGGGCGCGGCGCCGCTTCGACGCGGGCGTGCGCCAGCGCCGCGGCCCGTGCGGCTTCGAGCCGATGGATGGTCCGGTACGGTAGACGATCGGCGGATTCGTCGAGGGCGACGCGGACGATCCGGGCGAGTTCTCTTTCGTTCATCGTTCGATTCCGCGGGCGGCGAGGGCTTCGGCCAGCGCATGCGCGGCGCGCGAGCAGTGTGTCTTCACGCTTCCTTCCGAGCAGCCCATGGCGAGCGCCGTCTCGGCAACGTTCAGATCCTCCCAGTAACGCAGCAGGAAGGCCTCGCGTTGACGCCGCGGCAGGCGGGCGATTTCCTCGTCGAGAATCGTGCGCAGTTGCGCGCGTTCGACCTCGCCGGCGGGCTCGTCGGCGTCGCTGCCGACGTCCAGCGCCTCCAGCGCCTCGGACTCGGTCTGCTCGCCGTTCTGGTCGTTCTGCAGCGACGAAAGCGGCGTCGTCCACAGGCTGCGCACGCGCAGGCGCCGGAAATGGTCGGTGATCGCGTTCTGCAGGATGCGGTGAAAGAGCATCGGCAGTTCCGCGGCCGGCCGCGTGCCGTAGCGGCTCGCCAGCCGCAGCATCGCGTCCTGCACGACGTCGAGCGCGCCGTCGCTGTCGCGCAACGCGAACATCGCATGCTTGAACGCCCGGCGCTCGACCCCGGCGAGAAAATCGGACAACTCCTGGCGGCTTGCCATTCGGGCCTTCGAGCGGCGCGATCCTCGACGAGAAAGACGCTGCGGATGCTAGCAGAAGGGTCGCGTGGGCGCGCGCAGGCGCCTTGACCGCCGGTGCTGCGCCGCAGTATTCTCTTTCGCTTATCCCCTACGCGCGAAAACTGCATCGGACCGTCTTCACGAGAGGCACGTCCGGCGCATCCGATCAAAACTCGCAGGACCCGTGTCGAGGTCTGCGTCGTGGCCCCGGAGGCAGCAGCCGGCGGCCATGGCGCCGGCGGCGGATCCTCCTGCCCTTGAAAGGACTACCTCAGATGGAACTCACCGGCGCGGAAATCGTCGTCCGTTGTCTGCAGGAAGAAGGCGTCGAGCACGTCTTCGGCTATCCCGGCGGCGCCGTTCTCTACATCTACGACGCGATCTTCAACCAGGAGAAGATCCGCCACGTGCTCGTGCGCCACGAACAGGCCGCCGCGCACGCGGCCGACGGCTATGCGCGCTCCACCGGCAAGGTCGGCGTGTGCCTGGTCACCAGCGGGCCGGGCGTCACCAATGCCGTCACCGGCATCGCCACCGCCTACACCGACTCCATCCCGATGGTCGTGCTCACCGGACAGGTGCCCACGCACGCGATCGGCGAAGACGCCTTCCAGGAGGCCGATACGGTGGGCATCACGCGTCCGTGCGTGAAGCACAACTTCCTCGTGAAGGACGTGCGCGAGCTGGCCGTCACGATCAAGAAGGCCTTCCACATCGCCTCCACGGGCCGTCCGGGCCCGGTGCTCGTCGACATTCCGAAGGACGTCACGCGCGCGCAGTGCCGCTTCGAGTATCCGAAGACGGTGTCGATGCGCTCGTACAACCCGGTCACGCGCGGGCACCAGGGGCAGATCAAGAAGGCGCTCGGCCTGATCCTCACTGCCGAGCGGCCGATGATCTACGCCGGCGGCGGCGTCGTGCTGGCCAACGCTTCCGAAGAACTGAACCGCTTCGCCGAGCTGCTCGACTTCCCGGTCACCACCACGCTGATGGGCCTGGGCGGCTACCGGTCGAGCGAGCGCAAGTGGGTCGGCATGCCCGGCATGCACGGCACCTACGAGGCGAACATGGCGATGCAGCACTGCGACGTGCTGATCGGCATCGGCTCGCGCTTCGACGACCGCGTGATCGGCAATCCGAAGCACTTCGCGCAGAACCCGCGCAAGATCATTCACCTCGACATCGACCCCTCGTCGATCTCCAAGCGCGTGCGGGTGGACGTGCCGATCGTGGGCGATGTGCGCGAGACGCTGCGCGAGATGATCGCGCTGCTCGAGCAGACGCTGGCCGCCGGCCAGAAGACGAACGCCGCGGCGGTGGCGAACTGGTGGAAGCAGATCGACGAGTGGCGCGGGCGCAATTGCCTGAAGTACCGCTCGAGCGACGAGGTGATCAAGCCGCAATCGGTCGTGCAGAAGCTGTGGGAAGTCACCGACGGCGACGCCTTCGTCACTTCCGACGTCGGCCAGCACCAGATGTGGGCGGCCCAGTACTATTCGTTCGACAAGCCGCGGCGCTGGATCAACTCCGGCGGCCTGGGCACGATGGGCGTCGGGCTGCCGTTCGCGATGGGCGTGCTGCTCGCCAACCCCGGGGCGAAGGTCGCGTGCATCACCGGCGAAGGCTCGATCCAGATGAACATCCAGGAGCTGTCGACCTGCCGGCAGTACAACCTGCCGGTGAAGATCGTCAACCTGAACAACGGCTACCTGGGCATGGTGCGCCAGTGGCAGCAGATCGAGTACGGCAGCCGCTATTCGCAGTCGTACGTCGATGCGCTGCCCGATTTCGTCGCGCTGGCCCAGGCCTACGGGCACGTGGGCATCCGCGTCGAGCGGCCGAAGGACGTCGAGCCGACGTTGCGCGACGCCTTCGGCAAGTACAAGGACCGGCTCGTCTTCCTCGATTTCATCACCGACAAGACCGAGAACGTCTGGCCGATGGTGCAGGGCGGCAAGGGCCTGACCGAAATGCTGCTCGGCTCCGAAGACCTGTGAGGCCCACGGCGATGAAGCACATCGTTTCGATCCTGATGGAAAACGAGCCGGGCGCGCTCTCGCGCGTGGTCGGCCTGTTCTCGGCGCGCGGCTACAACATCGAGACGCTCACGGTGGCGCCCACCGAAGACCGCTCGCTGTCGCGGATGACGGTGGTCACCAGCGGCTCGGACGAAGTCATCGAGCAGATCACCAAGCAGCTGAACCGGCTCATCGACGTCGTGAAGGTCGTCGACCTCACCGAGAGTCCCTTCATCGAGCGCGAGCTGATGCTGATCAAGGTGCGCGCCACCGGCAAGGAGCGCGAGGAGATGAAGCGCATGGCCGACATCTTCCGCGGCCGCATCATCGACGTCACCGACCGCACCTATACCATCGAGCTGACCGGCGACGGCCAGAAACTCGACGCCTTCATCGACGCCCTCGACCGTGCATCGATCCTCGAGACCGTGAGAACGGGCAGCTCGGGAATCGCGCGCGGGGAGCGGGTACTCAAAATCTAGGGAATGGAGAAAAGAATGAAAGTGTTCTACGACAAGGACTGCGACCTCAAGCTCATCAAGTCGAAGAAGGTCGCGGTCATCGGCTACGGCTCGCAGGGGCATGCGCATGCGCAGAACCTGAACGACTCGGGGGTGAAGGTCGTCGTCGGCGTGCGCAAGGGCGGCGCGTCGTGGGACAAGGTCGGCAAGGCGGGGCTGGAAGCCGCCGAGATCGGCGCCGCGGTGAAGGACGCCGATTTCGTCATGCTGCTGATGCCCGACGAGCACATCGCTTCGGTCTGGGCCCACGAGATCGAGCCGCACGTGAAGCAGGGCGCCACGCTCGCCTTCGCGCACGGCTTCAACATCCATTACGGGCAGGTCGTGCCGCGCGACGATCTCGACGTCGTGATGATCGCGCCGAAGGCGCCGGGCCACACGGTGCGCTCCACCTACGCGGCGGGCGGCGGCGTGCCGATGCTCGTCGCGGTTCACCAGGATCGCTCGGGCATCGCGCGCGACACCGCGCTGTCGTACGCGGCGGCGATCGGCGGCGGTCGCGCCGGCATCATCGAGACGAATTTCCGCGAGGAAACCGAAACCGACCTCTTCGGCGAGCAGACGGTGCTGTGCGGCGGCACGGTGGACCTGATCAAGGCCGGCTTCGAGACGCTGGTGGAAGCCGGCTACGCGCCCGAGATGGCGTATTTCGAGTGCCTGCACGAGCTGAAGCTCATCGTCGACCTCATCTACGAGGGCGGCCTGGCCAACATGAACTACTCGATCTCGAACAATGCCGAGTTCGGCGAGTACGTCACCGGCCCGACCATCGTCACCGCCGAGACGAAGAAGGCGATGAAGACCGCGCTCGAGCGCATCCAGAGCGGCGAGTACGCCAAGCAGTTCATCCTCGAGAATCGCGCGGGCGCGCCCACGCTGCTGTCGCGCCGGCGCATGCTCGCCGAGCATCCGATCGAGCAGGTCGGCGAGAAGCTGCGCGCGATGATGCCCTGGATCAAGGCGAACAAGCTGGTCGACAAGTCGCGCAACTGAGTGTGAGCAGCCCCCGCTACCCGCATCCGATCGTCGCGCGCGAAGGCTGGCCGTATATCGGGCTGGCCTTCGTCGTCGCATTGGCGGTCAGCCTCGTCGGCGGGTGGTGGTCGATTCCGCTGTGGCTGATCGCGCTGTTCGTGCTGCAGTTCTTTCGCGATCCGCCGCGCGACGCGCCGGCCGGCGAGCGCCTGGTGCTCGCTCCGGCCGACGGCCGCGTGATCTCGATCGAGACGGTGCGCGATCCCTACGCGGGCAATCGCGAAACGGTGCGCGTCTCGGTGTTCATGAACGTGTTCAATGTGCACTCGAACCGCTCGCCGGTGGACGGGCGCATCGAGCGCGTCGACTATTTCGCCGGCAGGTTCGTCAACGCCGACCTTGCCAAGGCCTCCGAGCACAACGAGCGCAACGCGCTCGTGATCCGCGCCGACGACGGCTCGCTCGTCACCTGCGTGCAGGTCGCCGGCCTCGTCGCGCGGCGCATCCTGTGCTACGTGAAGCCGGGCGACGTGCTGCATCGCGGCCAGCGCTTCGGCTTCATCCGCTTCGGCTCGCGCGTCGACGTGCACCTGCCGCCCGGCTCGCGCCTGTTCGTCGGCGTGGGCGAGAAGGTGCACGCGACGGCGTCGCCGATCGCCGAACTGCCGCAGGCCGGCCGTGCCTGACGATCGCCGCGGCGAGGGCCTGGCGCCGCGCCGCTCGCGGCGCATCTACCTGCTGCCCAACGCTTTCACCACGGCGTCGCTGTTCTGCGGCTTCTACGCGATCGTGCAGGCGATGAACGTGCGCTTCGAGGCGGCGGCGATCGCGATCTTCATCGCGATGGTGCTCGACAGCCTGGACGGACGCGTGGCGCGGATGACGAACACGCAGAGCGCCTTCGGCGAGCAGTACGACAGCCTGTCCGACATGGTGTCCTTCGGCGCGGCGCCCGCGCTGATCATCTACGAGTGGTCGCTGCGCGGGCTGGGCAAGTGGGGATGGCTGGCCGCCTTCGTCTACGTCGCCGGCGCGGCGTTGCGCCTGGCGCGCTTCAACACCAACATCGGCGTCGTCGACAAGCGCTTCTTCCAGGGGCTGCCCAGCCCCGCGGCCGCCGCGCTGGTCGCCGGGCTGGTCTGGATCGTCACCGACCTGCGCGCGACGAAATGGATTTCGGTGAGCGGCGAGGATCTCGCCTGGCTGTCGTTCGTCCTCACCGTCTACGCCGGCATCACGATGGTGTCGAACGTTCCGTTCTACAGCTTCAAGGACATCGATCTGAAGAAGAGCGTGCCCTTCATCTTCGTGATCGGCGTGGTGATGCTCTTCGTCCTCGTGTCTTCCGATCCCCCGTCGGTGCTGTTCGCGCTGTTCCTGCTGTACGGCGTCTCCGGCTGGCTGCTGTGGCTGTGGCGCTGGCGCCGCGGCGAGGTGCATTTCGGGCGCCGCCGCCCGTGGAACGACGCAGAGGCCCTCGACGAAGACGACGAAGACTAGTTGTTCGACGCTGCTTCCGGTTTGACCCTGCCTCTGCGCGCATCCTAGAATGGTCGGTTTCCCCGCGTAGCGCAGGTCACCTCCCCCGATGAAGACACGCAAGCCGCTCGTCGCCGGCAACTGGAAGATGAACGGCGATACGGTGTTCAACGAGCACCTGCTCGGCGAGTTGCGCGCGAGCCTGGGGCGCGAGCCGCTCGCCGCCATCGAGATCGCCGTGTGCCCGCCGTTCCCGTATCTCGCGCAGGCGGGCGGTCTGCTGGCCGGCAGTGCGATCGAGCGGGGCGCGCAGAACGTCAGCGACCGGCCCAACGGCGCGTTCACCGGCGAGGTGTCCGCCACGATGCTGGTCGACCTGGGCTGCCGCTGGGTCATCGTCGGGCACTCGGAGCGGCGCCAGTCGATGGGCGAAACCGACGACGACGTCTGCGCCAAACTGACGATGGCCGCCGCACACGGCCTGGGCATCATCGCCTGCATCGGCGAGACGCTCGAAGAGCGCGAGTCGGGTCGCACCGAAGCCGTGCTCGCCCGCCAGGTCGACGCGCTCGTGGGCGCGGCGAGCCAGGCGCAGCGGGGCGGCGACGTCGCCGCGCCGATGCCCGCCGAGCGATTCGTGCTCGCCTACGAGCCGGTCTGGGCCATCGGCACCGGCCGCAGCGCCTCGCCCGAGATCGCGCAGCAGGCGCACGCCTTCATTCGCTCGCGGCTGGCTGCGCTCGCCGGCGAGGGCCGCGCCACGCGCATCCTCTACGGCGGCAGCGTCAAGCCCGAGAACGCGGGCAGCCTGTTCGCGATGCCTGATATCGACGGCGGCCTGATCGGCGGGGCTGCGCTGATCGCCGACGATTTCCTTGCGATCTGCCGCGCCGCGGCAGCGCACAGCGGCGTCTCTGTCGAGCGCTGACTCACCTGCTTCGAGGAGTGTTTCGATGACCTGGCTGGTCAATCTGCTGATGGTCGTGCAGGTGCTCGCTGCATTGGGCGTGATCCTGCTCGTGCTGCTGCAGCACGGCAAGGGCGCCGACATGGGCGCGGCATTCGGCGGGGGCGCTTCGGGCAGCCTGTTCGGCGCGAGCGGATCCGCGAACTTCCTGAGTCGCTTCACCGCGGTGCTCGCGGCCGTGTTCTTCGCAAGCACGCTGGTGCTGGCGATGTTCGGTTACCAGCGTCCGGAGGCGCCGGCGAGCGTGATGGAAACGGCGCCGCCCGCCTCGGCGCCGGCTCCGCGGCCCTCGGACGTGCCCGCGTCCGACGTTCCCTCGAGCGCACCTGCGTCCGGCGCCGATGCGCCCGCCTCCGGTGCGTCCGCGCCGGCGTCCGGTGCGTCCGCACCTGCTTCCTCCGCGTCCGCATCCGCTTCCTCCGCGCCTGCTTCGACGGCCGCCGCACCGGGTTCGACGGCGCCCGCACCGGCTTCGGGCGCTGCCGCACCCGCGTCATCGACGCCCGCGAGCAGCGGTTTTGGAGCGAACGACATTCCGAAGTAGAATAGAGGGCTTTCTCGATGGATCGCAGGCTCGCTCCCGATGGGCTCGCGATCCGATTCGTGCCGACGTGGTGGAATTGGTAGACACGCTATCTTGAGGGGGTAGTGGCGAAAGCTGTGCGAGTTCGAGTCTCGCCGTCGGCACCAGTCAGGATCTCTCGATGCTCGAAAACTACCTGCCCGTCCTGCTGTTCGTCCTGGTGGGCATTGCCGTCGGCATCGGCCCGATGCTCATCGGCAAGCTGCTCGGCCCTACCCGGCCCGACCCCGAGAAGCTCTCCCCCTACGAGTGCGGCTTCGAAGCCTTCGAAGACGCCCACATGCGATTCGACGTTCGCTACTACCTGGTGGCGATCCTGTTCATCCTCTTCGATCTCGAGATCGCCTTCCTGTTTCCCTGGGCGGTCTCGCTCGACGCGATCGGATTCTTCGGTTTCGTGTCGATGATGATCTTCCTGGCGATTCTCGTCGTCGGGTTCCTGTTCGAATGGAAGCGGGGCGCGCTCGACTGGGAGTGATCGCGCAGGTCTGCGCGTCGTCGCGGTAATCACATGCTCGCGCGGCTTTCGTGTCGCGCTCTGCCCCGGAGGGGCTCTCGATGGGCATCGAAGGAGTACTGAATCAGGGTTTCGTCACGACGCAGCTCGACAAGCTCGTCAACTGGACCCGCACCGGATCGATGTGGCCGATGACCTTCGGCCTGGCCTGCTGCGCGGTGGAAATGATGCACGCGGGCGCGGCGCGCTACGACCTCGACCGCTTCGGCGTCATGTTCCGCCCCAGCCCGCGGCAGTCCGACGTGATGATCGTCGCCGGCACGCTGTGCAACAAGATGGCGCCGGCGCTGCGCAAGGTGTACGACCAGATGCCCGAGCCGCGCTGGGTCATCTCGATGGGGTCGTGCGCCAACGGCGGCGGCTACTACCACTACTCGTACTCGGTCGTGCGCGGCTGCGATCGCATCGTCCCGGTGGACATCTACGTGCCGGGCTGCCCGCCCACCGCCGAAGCGCTGATCTACGGGATCATCCAGCTGCAGGACAAGATCCGGCGCACCAGCACGATCGCGCGCTAGTCGCCATGCCCGAGACGCCCGCCCCCCGCCCGGCCGAGCAGCCTGCCATGCCCCATACCGACGCTCCCGTCACTGCGCTGCAGGCGCTCGAAGCGGCGCTGCGCGACGCCCTCGGCGATGCGCTGCGCCGCCTGGTGGTGCGGCTCGGCGAGATCACCGTCGAGATCGATCCCGCGATGCACGAGGCGGCCGCGCTGCGCCTGCGCGACGACCCGCGGCTGCGCTTCGACACGATGATCGACCTCTGCGGCGTCGATTACGCCGGCTACCGCGACGGCAACTGGGACGGCAGGCGCTTCGCCGTCGTGCTGCATCTGCTGTCGGTCGAGCGCAACCAGCGCGTTCGCGTGCGCAGCTTCTGCGCCGACGACGAGTTTCCGGTCATCGCGTCGGTCACCGGCGTGTGGCCGACGGCCGACTGGTTCGAGCGCGAGGCCTTCGATCTCTACGGCATCGTCTTCGAGGGCCACCCCGACCTGCGCCGCATCCTCACCGACTACGGTTTCGTCGGACACCCGTTCCGCAAGGACTTCCCGGTCAGCGGCTACGTCGAGATGCGCTACGACCCCGAGCAGCAGCGCGTGATCTACCAGCCGGTCACGATCCCGGCGCGCGAGATCGTGCAGCGCGTGATCCGCGAGGAAGGGTACGGGCCGTCGTACGACGGACAGGGGCACGATCGTGGCTGACATCAAGAACTACACCCTCAACTTCGGGCCCCAGCACCCCGCCGCGCACGGCGTGCTGCGGCTGGTGCTCGAGCTGGACGGCGAGATCGTGCAGCGGGCCGACCCGCACATCGGGCTGCTGCACCGGGCCACCGAGAAGCTCGCCGAGACGCGCACGTACCTGCAGAACGTTCCGTACATGGATCGGCTCGACTACGTGTCGATGATGTCGAACGAGCACGCGTACGTGATGGCGGTCGAGCGGCTGCTCGGCATCGAGGTGCCGCTGCGCGCGCAGTTCATCCGCGTGATGTTCGACGAGATCACCCGCATCCTGAACCACCTGCTGTGGATCGGCGCGCACGGCCTGGACGTCGGCGCGATGGCGGTGTTCCTCTACGCGTTTCGCGAGCGCGAAGACCTGATGGACGTCTACGAGGCGGTGTCGGGCGCGCGCATGCATGCGGCGTACTACCGGCCCGGCGGCGTCTACCGCGACCTGCCCGACACGATGCCGAAATATCGCGCAACGAAGTTCCGCGGCGATGCCGCGGTGCGCGAACTGAACCGCGACCGCGAAGGCTCGGTGCTCGATTTCATCGAGGCCTTCACCAACCGCTTCCCCCGCTACGTCGACGAATACGAGACGCTGCTCACCGAGAACCGCATCTGGAAGCAGCGGCTGGTCGGCGTGGGCGTGGTCGATGCCGATCGCGCCAAGGCGCTCGGCTTCACCGGTCCGATGCTGCGCGGCTCGGGCGTGGCGTGGGATCTTCGCAAGATGCAGCCCTACGAGGTCTACGACCTCGTCGACTTCGACATCCCGGTGGGCACCAACGGCGACTGCTACGACCGCTATCTCGTGCGCGTGCAGGAGATGCGCGAGAGCAACCGCATCATCAAGCAGTGCATCGAGTGGCTGCGCAACAACCCGGGCCCGGTGATCGTCGACAACCACAAGGTCGCTCCGCCGCCGCGCGTGGGAATGAAGACCGGCATGGAAGAGCTGATCCACCATTTCAAGCTCTTTTCGGAGGGCATGCACGTGCCCGCCGGCGAGGTCTACGCCGCCGTCGAGCATCCGAAGGGCGAGTTCGGCATCTACCTGATCTCCGACGGCGCGAACAAGCCGTACCGGATGAAGATCCGCGCGGCCGGCTTCGCGCACCTGGCGGCGATGGACGAGATGGTGCGCGGCCACATGCTCAGCGACGTGACCACGATGATGGGCACGCTCGACATCGTGTTCGGCGAGATCGACCGCTGACCCCGCCGCACGACCCACCCGCCATCCAGACCATGAACGCCGTACCCCACGCCCGACGACTGCTCAGCGACCAGGCCTACGCGCGCATCGATCGCGAGCTGAAGAAGTACCCGCCCGAGCGCAAGCGTTCGGCGGTGATCGCCGCGCTCGCGCTCGCGCAGGACGAGTACGGCTGGGTCTCGCAGGAAGTGATCGAAGACGTCGCGAGCTATCTCGGCCTGCCGAACGTGGCGGTCTACGAGGTGGCGAGCTTCTACACCCTCTTCAACACGAAGCCGGTCGGCAAGTACAAGCTGTCGGTCTGCACGAACCTGCCGTGCGCGCTGCACGACGGCGCCAAGGCCGGCGAGTACCTGAAGGAACGGCTGGGCATCGACTACGGCCAGACCACGGCCGACGGCCTGTTCACGCTGATGGAGAGCGAGTGCCTGGGCTCCTGCGGCGACGCGCCGGTGCTGCTGGTGAACAACAAGCGGATGTGCAGCTTCATGGGCAACGCGCAGCTCGATGCGCTGCTCGACGAGCTGCGCGCGCAGGCGGCGCAGGAGGCCAAGGCCGGCCCGCAGGGCGGGCAGCAGGGCAGCGCGCCGCGCGCGCCGAACGGAGACGGCCATGGGCGCTAAGGATCTGCTGATCGACACGCGCGCGCAGTCCACCTGCTTTCACGGCCGGCACATCCAGCCGCAGATCTATGCGGGGCTTTCGTCGCCCGACGGCTGGCACCTGAAGGACTACGAGGCGCGCGACGGCTACCAGGCGCTGCGCAGGATCCTCTCCGAGGGCATCACGCCCGACCAGGTCATCGCCGAGCTGAAGGCCTCGGGGCTGCGCGGCCGCGGCGGCGCGGGCTTCCCCACCGGGCTGAAGTGGAGCTTCATGCCGCGCCAGCACCCCGGGCCCAAATACCTGGTGTGCAACTCCGACGAAGGCGAGCCGGGCACCTTCAAGGACCGCGACATCCTTCGCTACAACCCGCACATCGTCATCGAGGGGATGGCGATCGCGGCCTACGCGATGGGCATCGCCGCGGGCTACAACTACATCCACGGCGAGATCTGGGAAACCTACGAGCGCTTCGAGGAAGCGCTCGAGGAAGCGCGCGCGGCCGGCTACATCGGCCAGCGCATTCTCGGCAGCGATTTCTCCTTCGAGCTGCACGCGTTCCACGGCTACGGCGCGTACATCTGCGGCGAGGAAACCGCGATGCTCGAATCGCTCGAGGGCAAGAAGGGCTGGCCGCGCTTCAAGCCGCCGTTTCCCGCGAGTCACGGCCTGTACGGCAAGCCCACCACGATCAACAACACGGAAACGCTCGCCGCGGTGCCGTGGATCATCCGCAACGGCGGGCAGAAGTACCTCGAGGTCGGGCGCCCGAACAACGGCGGCACGAAGATCTTCTCGATGTCCGGCGACGTCGAGCACCCGGGCAACTACGAGGTTCCGCTCGGCACGCCCTTCGCGAAGCTGCTCGAGCTGGCCGGCGGGATGCGCGGCGGACGCAAGCTGAAGATGGTCATCCCCGGCGGCTCGTCGATGCCCGTGCTGCCGGGCGACGTGATGATGGCCACCGACATGGACTACGACTCGATCGTCAAGGCCGGGTCGATGCTGGGCTCGGGCGCCGTCATCGTGATGGACGAGACGCGCTGCGCGGTGAAGTCGCTGCTGCGCCTGTCGTATTTCTATTTCGAGGAGTCGTGCGGGCAGTGCACGCCGTGCCGCGAAGGCACGGGCTGGCTGTGGCGCATCGTGCATCGCATCGAGCACGGCGAAGGCACGATGGACGACCTCGACGAGCTGGACCGCATTGCCTACAACATCCAGGGTCGCACGATCTGCGCGCTGGGCGACGCCGCGGCGATGCCGGTGCGCGCCTTCCTGAAGCACTACCGCGACGAGTTCGCGCATCACGTCGAGCACAAGACCTGTCTCGTGCCGACGTACGTCTGAGACGCGAAGCGGCGCAACGAACCGGAATCGAGATGGTCAAGCTGGAGATCGACGGCCGCGAGGTCGAGGTGCCCGAGGGCAGCATGGTGATGCATGCGGCCAATGAGCTGGACATCTACATCCCGCATTTCTGCTACCACAAGAAGCTCTCCATCGCGGCCAACTGCCGGATGTGCCTGGTCGAGGTCGAGAAGGCGCCCAAGCCGCTGCCCGCCTGCGCCACGCCCGTCACGAACGGGATGAAGGTGCTCACGCGCTCCGAGATGGCGCTGCGCGCGCAGAAGGGCGTGATGGAGTTCCTGCTGATCAACCATCCGCTCGACTGTCCGGTGTGCGACAAGGGCGGCGAGTGCCAGCTGCAGGACCTGTCGGTCGGCTACGGTTACTCGGCCTCGCAGTTCAAGGAGCGCAAGCGCGTCGTCACGCCCAAGCCGATGGGGCCGCTGATCTCCGCGCGCGAGATGCAGCGCTGCATCCACTGCACGCGCTGCGTGCGCTTCGGCATCGAGATCGGCGGCGTGCAGGAACTCGGGATGGCCAATCGCGGCGAGCATTCCGAGATCCTGTCCTTCGTCGGCCGCGCGGTGGACTCCGAGCTGTCGGGCAACATGATCGACGTCTGCCCGGTGGGCGCGCTGCTGAGCAAGCCTTTCCGCTTCACCGCGCGCAACTGGGAACTGGCGCGGCGCAAGTCGGTGTCGCCGCACGATTCGCTCGGCTCGAACCTCATCGTGCAGGTGCGCGGCAACCGCGTGATGCGCGTGCTGCCGCTGGAGAACGAGGCGGTCAACGAGTGCTGGCTGTCCGACCGCGACCGCTTCTCCTACCAGGCGCTCGCCGGCGAAGAGCGGCTCGAGGCGCCGATGATCCGCCAGGACGGCGAGTGGCGCGTCACCGACTGGGCCACCGCGCTCGACTACGCGTCGCACGCGATCCGCACGGTGCGCAGCGAGCGCGGCGCGCAGGCGATCGGCGCGCTGGGCTCGGGGCAGGGCACGGTGGAGGAACTGCACCTGCTCGCGCGCCTGGTGCGCGGGCTGGGCAGCGAGAACGTCGATTTCCGCACGCGCCAGGTCGATTTCTCCGCCGATGCGCTGCGCGAAGGCATTCCGTGGCTCGGCATGCCGGTGGCCGAGGTCGAGTCGCTCGACCGCCTGCTGCTCGTCGGCTCCACGCTGCGCAAGGACCATCCGCTGTTCGCGGCGCGCGTGCGCAAGGCGGCCAAGGCCGGCGCGCAGGTGTCGATCGTGCACGCGGCCGATGACGACCTGCTGATGCCGCTCGCCAGCCGCCTCGTCGTCGCGCCGTCGCGCTGGGCGCAGGCGTTGGGCGAGGTGCTCGCGGCGCTGCGCGACGACGCGGGCGCAACGGACGCCGCGCGCGCCGTGGCGGCGTCGCTGCGCAGCGGCGAGAAGCGCGCGGTGCTGGTCGGCAACGAAGCGCTGCATCACCCGCAGGCCGCGCAACTCGTCGCACTGGCGCGCGAGATCGCCGAGGCGGTGTCGGCGCGCTTCGGCGTGATCGGCGATTCGGCCAACGCGATCGGCGGCTACGTTGCCGACGCGGTGCCGCGCAACGGCGGGCTGAACGCCGCGCAGATGTTCGAGCAGCCGCGCAGCCTGTACCTGCTGTTGAACGTCGAGCCCGCGCTCGACGTCGCGCGTCCGGGCATCGCGCTCGATGCCCTGTCGAAGGCCGAGTCGGTCGTCGCGCTCACCGCGTATCGCTCGCGCGAGCTGATGGAGCTGGCCGACTGCCTGCTGCCGATCACGCCGTTCACCGAAACCTCGGGCACCTTCGTGAACGCCGAGGGTCGCGCGCAGTCGTTCAACGGCGTCGTTCCGCCGCTGGCCGATTCGCGGCCGGCGTGGAAGGTGCTGCGCGTGCTCGGCAACCTGCTCGAGGTCGACGGCTTCGACATCGACAGCCCCGAGCAGGTGCGCAACGACGCGCTCGCCGGCGACTGGGTGTCGAAACTGGACAACGCGCTGCGCGCGGCGCCGCAGCCGGCCGCCGCAGCGCAATCCGGCAACGGCGCGCTCGAGCGCCTGGCCGAGGTGCCGATCTACGCGGTCGATCCGATCGTGCGCCGGGCGCCCAGCCTGCAGCTGACCAACGACGCGCTGCTCGCGCCGCGCGCGCGCATGAATGCGGCCACCGCCGCGCGGCTCGGCCTGCAGGCAGGCGAGCAGGTGCTGGTGCGCCAGACGCGCGGCGAGCGTTCGGGCGAGGCGGTGCTCGAACTGGCCGTCGACGACGCGCTGGCCGACGGCGTCGTTCGCGTGCCCGCAGGCGTGCCCGAAACCGCGTCGCTGCCCGAAAGCTTCGGGCCGATCCACGTCGAGCGCTTCGTTCCCGGCCGTTCGCACTGAGCAACCCGAAAATCGCGATGGACAACCTGCTGAACGGCTTGACCACCTGGGGCGAAGGCACGCTGGGCGGCGCATGGCCCGTCGTCTGGAACCTGGTGAAGATCATCCTGCTGGTGGTGCCGCTGCTCGGCTGCGTCGCCTACCTCACGCTGTGGGAGCGCAAGCTGATCGGCTTCATGCACCTGCGGCTGGGGCCGAACCGCGTGGGCCCGGGCGGCCTGCTGCAGCCGATCGCCGACGCGTTCAAGCTGATCTTCAAGGAGGTCATCCTCCCCAGCCAGGCGAGCACCGGCCTGTACATCCTCGGCCCGGTGATGACGATCATGCCCGCGATGGCCGCCTGGGTCGTCATTCCCTTCGGGCCGGAACTCGCGCTGGCCAACGTCAACGCCGGCCTGCTGCTGCTGCTGGCGATCACCTCGGTCGAGGTCTACGGGATCATCATCGCCGGCTGGGCGTCGAACTCGAAGTACGCCTTCCTCGGCGCGATGCGCGCCTCGGCGCAGATGCTGTCGTACGAACTGGGCATCGGCTTCGCGCTGGTCGTCGTGCTGATGGTCTCGGGCAGCCTGAACCTGAGCGACATCGTGCTGGGCCAGGACCGCGGCTGGTTCGCCGACCACGGCATCAACTTCCTGTCGTGGAACTGGCTGCCGCTGCTGCCGATCTTCGTCGTCTATGTCGTCTCGTCGGTGGCCGAAACGAACCGCCATCCCTTCGACGTGGTCGAAGGAGAGTCGGAGATCGTCGCCGGGCACATGGTCGAGTACTCGGGCATGGGCTTCGCGATCTTCTTCCTCGCCGAATACGCCAACATGATCCTGCTGTCGGCGGTGGCGTCGATCCTGTTCCTCGGCGGATGGCTGCCGCCGATCGATTCGGCCGTCTTCAACTGGATTCCGGGCTGGATATGGCTCGGGATCAAGACATTCTTCGTCGTTTCGCTGTACATCTGGTTCCGCGCGACCTTCCCGCGCTACCGCTACGACCAGATCATGCGACTCGGCTGGAAGATCTTCATTCCGGTCACGCTGTTCTGGCTGGTCGTCATCGCCGTCTGGATGCAGACGCCCTGGAACATCTGGGACTGACCGGCAGGAGTCGACACGAAATGGCTGCCGTAAAGGATTTCCTCTCCAGTTTCATGCTTCGCGAAATGCTCGATGGGCTGCGGCTCACCGGCAAGTACCTGTTCGCGCGCAAGATCACCATCCAGTATCCGGAGGAGAAGACGCCGAAGTCGCCGCGCTTCCGCGGGCTGCACGCGCTGCGCCGCTATCCGAACGGCGAGGAGCGCTGCATCGCGTGCAAGCTGTGCGAGGCGGTGTGCCCGGCGCTGGCCATCACCATCGAATCGGCCGAGCGCGACGACGGCACGCGGCGCACCACGCGCTACGACATCGACCTCACCAAGTGCATCTTCTGCGGCTTCTGCGAGGAGAGCTGCCCGGTGGACTCGATCGTCGAGACCAACCTCCTCGAATACCACGGCGAGAAGCGCGGCGACCTGTACTTCACCAAGGAGATGCTGCTCGCGGTCGGCGACCGCTACGAGCAGGAGATCGCCGCCGACCGCGCGGCCGATGCGCGATACCGCTGACCATGACCGCCCAGACGCTGCTCTTCTACCTGTTCGCCGCGATCACCGTCTTCTCGGCGGTGCGCGTGATCACCGCGCGCAACCCGGTGCATTCGGTGCTGTTCCTCGTGCTCACCTTCGCGTCGGTGGCCTGCATCTGGCTGCTGCTGCGCGCCGAGTTCCTCGCGATCGCGCTGGTGCTCGTCTACGTGGGCGCGGTGATGGTGCTGTTCCTGTTCGTCGTGATGATGCTCGACATCAATCTCGATCGCGTGCGGCACGGCTTCTGGCGCAACCTGCCGGTGGCGCTGTTCGTGGGCATCGTGATGGTGATCGAGCTGGCGCTGGTGCTGATGACGGCCTTCAACGACCCGCAGAGCAACGTCCCCGCGCTGCCGGCCGACTACAGCAACACCAAGGCGCTCGGCAAGCTGCTGTACACCGACTACGTGTTCGCCTTCGAGACCGCCGCGGTGGTGCTGCTGCTGGCGATGGTGGCCGCCATCGGCCTCACGCTGCGCCGGCGCAAGGACGCGCGCTACAGCAACGCCGCGGTGGCCGTGCGCACGCGCGCGGCCGACCGCCTGCGCATCGTGCAGATTCCCGCCCGGCCGCGCGACGCGGAGCCCTCATGACCCTCACGCTCGCCCACTACCTGGTGCTCGGCGCGATCCTGTTCGCGATCAGCATCACCGGCATCTTCCTGAACCGGCGCAACGTCATCATCGTGCTGATGGCGATCGAGCTGATGCTGCTCGCGGTGAACCTGAACTTCATCGCGTTCTCGCATTTCCTCGGCGACGCCGCCGGACAGGTCTTCGTGTTCTTCATCATGACCGTCGCCGCCGCCGAGGCGGCGATCGGCCTGGCGATCCTCGTCGTGCTGTTCCGCACGATCGAGTCGATCGACGTGAAGGACCTCGACGCGCTGAAAGGCTGACGGCGCGCCGCGCCCCGAACAAGAAGCGATTTCGCCCTCCATGAAAACCGCCTACCTGCTCGCCGCCTTCGCTCCCCTGGTCGGCGCCCTCGTCGCGGGCCTGTTCGGCCGGCGCATCGGCCGCGCGAACTCGCACCGCGTGACGATCCTCGGCGTGGCGATCTCCTTCGCCGCATCGCTGTGGACGCTGTCCGACGTGCTCGCCGGCAACACCTTCGACGGCGCCGTCTACACCTGGGCGAGCATCGCCGGGCTGAACATCGAGGTCGGGTTCCTGATCGACACGCTCAGCGCCACGATGATGTGCGTCGTGACCTTCGTGTCGCTGATGGTGCACATCTACACCATCGGCTACATGGCCGACGATCCCGGCTACCAGCGCTTCTTCTCGTACATCTCGTTGTTCACCTTCTCGATGATGATGCTCGTGATGGCGAACAACTTCATGCAGTTGTTCTTCGGCTGGGAGGCGGTGGGCCTGGTTTCCTACCTGCTGATCGGCTTCTGGTACACGCGTCCGAGCGCCATCTACGCGAACCTGAAGGCCTTCGTCGTGAACCGGGTCGGCGACTTCGGCTTCGTCGTCGGCATCGGCATCGTGCTCGCCTTCTTCGGCACGCTCGACTACGGCGACACCTTCGCGCTGGCGCCTTCGCTGGCCGATCGCACCTACGAGTTCTGGCCGGGAGCCTCGTGGTCGGTGATCACGGCGGCCTGCCTGTTCCTCTTCGTCGGCGCGATGGCGAAGTCGGCGCAGTTCCCGCTGCACGTGTGGCTGCCCGACTCGATGGAAGGCCCCACGCCGATCTCGGCGCTGATCCACGCGGCAACGATGGTCACGGCGGGCGTCTTCATGATCGCGCGCATGTCGCCGCTCTACGAGCTGTCGGAGACGGCGCTCGGCGTCGTCATCACGATCGGCGCGATCACCGCGCTCTTCCTCGGGCTGGTGGGCGTCGTGCAGAACGACATCAAGCGGATCATCGCCTACTCGACGATCTCGCAGCTCGGCTACATGACGGTGGCGCTCGGGGCGTCGGCCTACAGCGTGGGCATCTTCCACCTGATGACGCACGCGTTCTTCAAGGCGCTGCTGTTCCTCGCCGCCGGGTCGGTGATCATCGCGATGCATCACGACCAGGACATCCGCAACATGGGCGGGCTGCGCCGCTACATGCCGATCACCTGGCTCACCACGCTGGTGGGGTCGCTGGCGCTGATCGCCACGCCGTTCTTCTCGGGCTTCTACTCGAAGGACCTGATCATCGAGGCGGCCGGCGCGGCCGAGGTGCCCGGCGCCGGTTTCGCCTACTTCGCCGTCCTGGCGAGCGTGTTCGTCACCTCGCTCTACACCTTCCGGATGTACTTCCTCGTGTTCCACGGCGAGCCGCGCTGGGGCAGGCAGGCGCACGGTGCGCATGGCGCCGCGCACGCGCCGGCGGCGAGCGACGATGACCCGCATGCGCACGAGCACCACGGCCTGGCCGCCGGCGAGCGCCCGCACGAGTCGCCGTGGGTCGTCACGCTGCCGCTCGTGCTGCTGGCGATTCCCTCCGCGATCATCGGCATCTTCACCGTCGGGCCGATGCTCTTCGGCGGCTTCTTCGACGAGTCGATCTTCGTCGATCCGCGGCACCCGGCGATGGCCGAGCTGGCCGAGCACTTCCACGGCTGGCTGCAGATGGCGCTGCACGCGGTGGCCACGCCGGCCTTCTGGCTCGCGCTCGCCGGCGTCGTCGTCGCCTGGTACGCCTACCTGGTGAACCCCGCCTTCCCGGCCGCCGTGCAGCGCGGCCTCGCGCCGATCTATCGCCTGCTCGACAACAAGTACTACCTCGATCGCATCAACGAGGTGGTGTTCGCCGGCGGCGCGCGCGCGATCGGCCGCGGGCTGTGGCGCGGCGGCGATCAGGCGCTGATCGACGGCGTGGCCATCGACGGCAGCGCGCGGCTGGTCGGCTGGTTCTCGGGAGTGCTGCGCCTGGTGCAGACCGGTCGGCTGAACAGCTACGCGATCACGATGATCGTCGGTGTCGCCCTGTTGCTGCTGTTCGTCGTGATGCCGCTCGTGCGGCGCTGAAGAACGCGAAGAATCAAACCCCGTACATGAGCTCCTTCCCGACCCTCAGCGCCGCGATCTGGATTCCCATCGTCTTCGGAGTGATCCTGCTGCTGCTCGGCAGCGGGCGCAGTCCGTGGGTGTTGCGCAGCCTCGCGCTGGTGGGCGCGCTGCTCGGCCTGGCGGTGACGCTGCCGCTGTTCACCGACTTCGACCGCGGCACCGCGGCCATGCAGTTCGTCGAGCAGGCGCCGTGGATCCCGGTGCTCGGCGCCACCTACCATCTCGGCGTGGACGGCCTGTCGGTGTGGTTCGTGCTGCTCACGGCGATCATCACGCTGTTCACGGTCGTGGCGAGCTGGGAGTCGATCGAGAAGAAGATCGCGCAGTTCATGGCGGCGATCCTCATCCTCTCGGGGCTGATGATCGGCGTCTTCAGCGCGCTCGACGGGCTGCTGTTCTACGTGTTCTTCGAGGCCACGCTGATCCCGATGTACGTGATCATCGGGCTGTGGGGCGGGCCGAACCGCATCTACGCGGCGTTCAAGTTCTTCCTGTACACGCTGGCCGGGTCGCTGCTCACGCTGGTCGCGCTCGTCTGGCTGTACATGAAGTCGGGGTCGTTCGCGATCCTCGACTGGCACGCGCTGCCGCTGTCGTTGAACGAGCAGATCCTCGTGTTCGTCGCCTTCCTCGCCGCCTTCGCGGTCAAGGTGCCGATGTGGCCGGTGCACACGTGGTTGCCCGATGCGCACGTCGAGGCGCCCACCGGCGGTTCGGTGGTGCTGGCCGCGGTGATGCTCAAGCTCGGCGCCTACGGCTTCGTGCGCTTCTCGCTGCCGATCGCGCCCGACGCGAGCCACGAGCTGGCCGGCCTGATGATCGCGCTGGCGCTGATCGCCATCGTCTACATCGGGCTGGTCGCGATCGTGCAGGCCGACATGAAGAAGCTCGTCGCCTACTCGTCGGTGGCGCACATGGGCTTCGTCATCCTCGGCTTCTTCCTGTTCGACCCGCTGGGCATGCAGGGCGCGCTCGTGCAGATGCTCTCGCACGGCTTCGTCTCGGGCGCGATGTTCATGTGCATCGGCGTGCTCTACGACCGGCTGCACACGCGCCGCATCGCCGACTACGGCGGCGTGGTCAACGTGATGCCGAAGTTCGCCGCGCTCTTCCTGCTGTTCTCGATGGCCAATGCGGGGCTGCCCGGCACCTCGGCCTTCGTCGGCGAGTTCTTCGTCATCCTGTCGTCGGTGGGCGCGAACCTGTGGATCGGCGTGGCCGCGGCCACGGCGCTGATCACGGCCGCCTCGTATTCGCTGTGGATGTACAAGCGCGTGATGTTCGGCGCCGTCGGCAACGAGCAGGTCGCACGGATGAAGGACGTCGGCCTTCGCGAATTCTGGATGCTGTTCGCCATGGCGCTGCTCGTGCTCGGCCTGGGCGTCTATCCGAAGCCGGTCACCGACATGATGGACGCGTCGGTGCAGGCGCTGCTGCAGCACGTTTCCCACTCGAAGCTCCAGTGAAGTCCGCGCGATGAATCCCCAACTGCTCAACACCTGGGCGGCCGCGCCCGAGATCGCGCTGCTCGTGGCGATCTGCGTGGTGCTGCTCGTCGACGCCTGGGTTCCGGCCGAGAAGCGGATCAGCACCGCCGGCATGTCGCTGATCGCGATCGCGATCCCCGCCGCGATCACGCTGTGGCAGCTCGGCCAGCCCGTGCAGTACGCCTTCGGCGGCATGTACGTCGCCGACGTGTTCGCGCACCTGCTGAAGCTCTCGTCCTACGTGTCGATGGCCGTGGTGATCGTCTACGGCAACGCCTACCTGCGCGCGCGGCCGATCCCGCTCGGCGAATTCCACACGCTGGTGCTGTTCTCGCTGCTCGGCCAGATGGTGATGATGTCGGCGGCGAACATGCTGCTCATCTACCTCGGGCTCGAGCTGATGTCGCTCGCGCTGTACGCGATGATCGCCTTGCAGCGCGACGCGCGCCTGCCGGGCGAGGCGGCGATGAAGTATTTCGTGCTCGGTGCGCTGTCCTCGGGCTTCCTGCTGTACGGGATGTCGATGATCTACGGCGGCACCGGCAGCCTCGACCTGGCGCAGATCGCCACCGCCTATGCGTCCGGCCAGGCCGATTCCACCGTGTTCACCTTCGGCGTCGTCTTCATCGTCGCCGGCCTGGCGTTCAAGCTGGGTGCGGTGCCGTTCCACATGTGGCTGCCCGACGTCTACCAGGGCGCGCACACCACGGCCACGCTCGTCGTCGCCACGGGCTCGAAGCTCGCCGCCTTCGCGATCGCGTTCCGGCTGCTCGTCGAGGGGCTGGTCGGCGTGGCGGCCGACTGGCAGCTGATGCTGATGATCCTCGCCGTGCTGTCGCTGGCCATCGGCAACATCGTCGGCGTGGCGCAGACGAACTTCAAGCGGATGCTGGCGTACTCGACGATCTCGCAGATCGGCTTCGTGCTGCTCGGCCTGCTCGCCGGCGTCGTCGACGGCAACATGTCGTCGGCCGCGACGTCCTACAGCGCCGCGCTGTTCTACCTCGTCACCTACGTGCTCACCACGCTGGGCACCTTCGGCCTGGTGCTGCTGCTCGCCCGCGCCGGTTTCGAGGCCGAGGAGATCGACGACCTCAAGGGCCTGAACCGGCGCAGTCCGTGGCTCGCGCTGATGCTGCTGCTGATGATGTTCTCGCTCGCCGGCATCCCGCCGCTGGTGGGCTTCTACGCCAAGCTCGTCGTGCTCAAGGCGCTGCTCGACGCAGGACAGGTCTGGCTCGCGGTGGTGGCCGTCCTGTTCTCGCTGATCGGCGCCTTCTACTACGTGCGGGTCGTCAAGGTGATGTACTTCGACGAGCCGACGCAGGCCGTGACGATCGAGCCGCAGCCGGCTGCGAGCGCGACGATGGCGGTCAACGGCATCGCGGTGCTGCTGCTCGGCATCGCGCCGGGGCCGCTGATGGCCGCCTGTCTCGTCGCGATCCAGCAGGCGCTGGCAACCTAGGAAGCGGCATGAAAGACCTGCGCGAAACCACGATCGAATCGCAGGTCGTCTACGACGGCAGCTTCCTGCAGATGCGCCGCGATCGCGTCTGCCTGCCCAACGGTCACGAGAGCGCGCGCGAGTTCATCGTGCATCCGGGCGCGGCGACGATGATCCCGATCTTTCCCGACGAGCACGTCCTCGTCGAACGCCAGTACCGCTACCCGGTCGGCCTGACGATGATCGAGATGCCGGCGGGCAAGATCGACCCCGGCGAAACCGCGCTGCAGACGGCGAAGCGCGAACTCGTCGAGGAAACCGGCTACCGCGCGCGCGAATGGGCCTTCCTCACCCGGCTGCACCCGGCGATCGGCTTCGCCACCGAGGTGATGGACCTCTTCCTGTGCCGCGACCTCGAGCGCACCGAGCACAGCCCCGACGAGGACGAGTTCCTCGAGATCGAGATCGTTCCCTTCGGCTGGCTGGTCGACGAGCTGCGCGCCGGGCGGCTCACCGACGTGAAGACGCAGATCGCCACGTTCTGGCTCGAGCGGATGTTCTCGGGGGCGTGGCCCTGGCCGGAGTTCGAGCGGGAGCCGGCTTCAGGATAGCCAGCGCTTGCGGCGCCGGTAGCTCTTGACGTCGCGGAAGCTGCGGCGGCTTCCCTCGGCGGCGCCGAGGTAGAACTCCTTGACGTCGTCGTTCGCCAGCAGCGCGGGGGCCGCGCCCTCGAGCACGATGCGTCCGTTCTCGAGCACGTATCCGTGGTCGGCATGCCGCAGCGCGACGTTCGCGTTCTGCTCGGCCAGCAGGAAGGCGACGTTCTCGCGCGCGTTCAGGGTGCGGACGATATCGAAGACCTCCTCGACGATCTGCGGGGCGAGCCCCATCGAGGGTTCGTCGAGCAGCACCATCGCCGGCTTGGACATCAGTGCGCGGCCGATCGCGCACATCTGCTGCTCGCCGCCGGAGGTGTACGCCGCCTGCGAGCGGCGCCGCACCTTCAGGCGCGGAAAGTACGAGTAGATCTTCTCGAGCGTCTCGGCGATCGCCGCCTTGCCGTCGGTGCGCGTGTAGGCGCCGGTGAGCAGGTTCTCCTCGATCGTCAGGTGCGCGAAGCAGCGCCGGCCTTCCATCACCTGGACGACGCCGCGGCGCACCAGCTCGGAGGGATTCAGCGACTCGACGCGCTCGCCGCGCAGCTCGATGCCGCCCTTGGTGACCTCGCCGCGCTCGCTCGCGAGAAGATTGCTGATCGCGCGCAGAGTGGTCGTCTTGCCGGCGCCGTTCGCACCGAGCAGCGCGACGATGCGGCCCGCGGGCACCTGCAGCGAGACGCCCTTCAGGACGAGGATGACCCGGTTGTAGATCACCTCGATGTTGCTGACGGTAAGGATCGATTCGCTCATCGCGCTTGCACCCGCGCCGGGGCGGGGCGGCTCTATGCCGCCCGCTCGCCGGCGGCCGTTGCGTTCAGTCCTGGCACGCCTGCGCGCTGCGCCGCTCGATCTTCTTCGCCGCGGCGTACTTGTCGGCGCCGCTGCGAATCATCGGCTTGAGCAGCTGCTCGTCGGCCTGGAACCAGGTGCCGCTGGCCACCCACCGTGCGCCGTCCCAGGTCTGCACGCGGCCCCAGGCGCCGCCCATGTGGTCGACGCACGACGTCTGGATGGGCCGCAGGACGTCGGCGAAACCGAGCCGGTCGAGCGCCGCCTGGTCGAGGGCGAGGTTCTCCAGTCCCCAGCGCACCTGCTCGCCGGTCATGACCTTGCCCTTGCCGAAGCGCTCCTGCGCGCGCCGTACGCCCTCCACGCCGATCATCGCCGAGACGACGCCTCGCATGTAGAGCATCTGGCCGACGGATTCCCGCGGCCCGGTTCCCTGGCCTTTCGCATGGACCCTGGAGAGGATCTCCTCGACGACCTTCGAGCCCTGCGCGGCAGCCGGCTGCAGCACGACGGCGCTGTACCCCTTGGCTGCGTTGCCCAGGTCGCCGATGTCGGGCTCGCCGCCCGACGGCCAGTGACCGATGATCTTCTCGCGCGAGAAGCCGGTGGCCTGCGCTTCCTTCAGCGCCGTCGGGTTCATCACGCCCCAGCCCCACAGCAGCACGTAGTCGGGGCGGTTCTGCCGGATCTGCAGCCACGCGGATTTCTGCTCGACGCCGGGGTGGGTGACCGGAATCGCATTGAACTGGAAGCCGTGCATGGCCGCGCGCGCCTCGAGCACGGGGATCGCTTCCTTGCCGTAGGGGCTGTCGTGATAGAGCAGCGTGATCTTCTTGCCCTTCAGGCGGTCGAAGCCGCCTTCGCGCTGTGCGATGTACTGCACCTGCATGTCCGCCGAGGCCCAGTGCACGCCGGTGACGGGAAAGTTCCAGCCGAAGACGCCGCCGTCGGCCGCTTCGCTCAGGCCGTAGCCGGCGGTGATCAGCGGGATCCGGTCGATCGGCGCCTTCTCGGTGAGCGCGAAGGTGATGCCCGTCGACAGCGGCTGGAAGACGGTCGCTCCGCCGTTCTTGCCCTTGAGCCGCTCGTAGCATTCGACGCCGCGGTCGGTGGCGTAGGCCGTCTCGCATTCCTCGAAGCCGAGCTTCACGCCGTTGATCCCGCCGCGCGCATTGACGAGCTTGAGATAGTCGACGTAGCCGTCGGCCCACGGCGCGCCGTTGGGCGCGTACGGCCCCGTGCGGAAGACGAGCACCGGGAAGAACTGCTCGGCGGATTGCGCGTGTACCGCGGGGGCGGGAAGGGTGGTCGCCGCGACGGCGGCGAAGATCGCGGCCGAAGCCGCAAGGGATCTGAACGTCAAGGTCGTCTCCTCGTTCGGGATGTGCACGTCGATCGCGTGTTCGAGTGGAGCCGGGGCCTTCAGTGCGGGAAAGGCCACAGGCGAAGCTTCTCCTTGGCGGTCGACCACAGGCGGGCCAGGCCGTGCGGCTCGACGATCAGGAAGAAGACGATCAGCATCCCGAAGATCATCGCTTCGAGATGCGCGGCTGCGGTGGTCGACAGCGGTATGCCGAGCCACGCCGGGAACTGGCTGAGGAAGATCGGCAGGACGACGATGAACGCCGCGCCGAAGAACGCGCCCATGATCGAGCCGAGCCCGCCGATGATGACCATGAACAGCAGCTGCAGCGAGCGCTCGATGCCGAACGCGGCCGGCTCCCACGAGCCGAGGTGCACGAAGCCCCACAACGCGCCCGCGACGCCGACGACGAAGGAGCTCACGGCGAAGGCGCTGAGCTTCGCGTAGGTGGGACGTATCCCGATCACGACGGCGGCCACGTCCATGTCGCGGATCGCCATCCACTCGCGGCCGATCGCACCGCGCACGAGGTTCTTCACGAGCACCGCGAACGCGACGACGAACGCCAGGCACAACAGGTAGCGCTGCGCCGGGGTGGCGATCGCAACGCCGAGCAGCTCCAGGCGCCCGACGCTCACCGATCCGGAGCTCGAGTGGTTGGTCAGCCAGGGAATGCGCAGGAACGCCCAGTCGGCGAAGAACTGCGCCGCCAGCGTCGCCACGGCGAGATACAGGCCCCGGATGCGCAGCGACGGAATCCCGAAGAGCACGCCGAACACCGTGGCGCAGCCCCCGCCCAGCAGCAGCGAGACGATCAGCGGCAAGCCGTCGATGCGCGTGTGGAAGTTGAACGCCGCGTATGCGCCGATCGCCATGAATGCGCCGGTGCCCAGCGAGATCTGCCCGCAGTAGCCGACGAGGACGTTCAGCCCGAGGGCGGCCAGCGACAGGATCAGGAAGGGGACGAGGATCGCGCTGAACAGGTACTCGGTGGCGGTCAGCGGCACGACCACCGCGGCGACGAAGAGCAGCAGCGCGATCGCCATGCGGTCCTGGCGGATCGGCAGCATCCGCTGGTCGGCCAGGTAGCTGGTCCTGAACTGGCCGTTCTCGCGATAGATCATGCGTGCATCCCGGGAGGTGGTCGATCAGACGCGGTCGATGATCTTTTCGCCGAACAGTCCCTGCGGTCGCACCAGCAGGAACAGCAGCGCGAGCACGTAGGCGAACCAGATCTCGATGCCGCCGCCCAGCAGCGGCCCCAGGTACACCTCCGAGAGCTTCTCTCCCATGCCGATGATCAGTCCGCCGACGATCGCTCCCGGAATCGACGTCAGGCCGCCGAGGATCACCACCGGGAACGCCTTCAGCGCGACCAGCGACAGCGAGAACTGCACGCCGAGCTTGCTGCCCCAGATCATCCCGGCCACCAGCGCGACGAAGCCCGCGATCGACCAGACGATCACCCAGATCCTGCCCAGGGGAATGCCGATGGACTGCGCCGCCTGGTGATCGTCGGCGACTCCGCGCAACGCGCGGCCCACGCCGGTGGAATGAAAGAACACGGTGAGCGCGACGACGAGCGCGCCCGCGATGGACGCCGCGAAGACGTCCTCGCGGCTGACCAGCAGACCTCCTTCGAACCAGCGCTCGGCGAGGATGAGCGGGTCTTTCGGGATGCCGATGTCGAGGCGGTAGATCTCGCTGCCGAACAGCGTCTGTCCGAAACCGTCGAGGAAGTACGCCACGCCGAGCGTGGCCATCAGCAGCGCGACGCTGCTCTGGTTGACCAGCCCCGACAGCACGAAGCGCTCGACCGACCACGCGACGACGATCATCAGCGCCAGCGCGACGAGAAAGCCGCCGACGTTGGCCAGCAGCGCGCTCTCGAAGCCGAACCATTGCGGAAGCCACTCGGCGAAGCGGGCCATCGCGAGGGCGGCGAACAGCACCATCGCGCCCTGCGCGAAGTTGAAGACGCCGCTCGCCTTGAAGATCAGCACGAATCCGAGCGCGACCAGCGAATACAGCACGCCGGCCATCAGGCCGCCGATGAGGGTTTCGAGGAAGAAGCCCATGGATCAGTCGCCTCGTGCGGCCGCGGCGGCGCCGAGATAGGCGCGCAACACGTCTTGGTTGCCGCGAACTTCCTGCGGGGGGCCGTCGGCGATCTTGCGTCCGTAGTCGAGCACGACGACGCGATCGGAGATGTCCATGACGACGCCCATGTCGTGCTCGATGAGCACCACCGTCGTGCCGAACTCGTCGTTGACGTCGAGCACGAAGCGGCACATGTCCTGCTTCTCCTCGACGTTCATCCCGGCCATCGGCTCGTCGAGCAGCAGCAGCCGCGGCTGCATCGCGAGGGCCCGGCCGAGATCGACCCGCTTCTGCAGGCCGTAGGGCAGCCGGTCGACCGTCGTGTGCCGCCACGGCTGGATCTCGAGGAAATCGATGATCCGCTCGACGACTTCGCGGTGCGCGACCTCCTCGCGGTTCGCCGGGCCGAGGCGCAGCGCCTGCAGCGCGATGCCGCACTTCATCCGGAAGTTGCGCCCGGCCATGATGTTCTGCAGGACCGTCATGCCGCCGAACAGCGCCAGGTTCTGGAACGTGCGCCCGACGCCCATGCGGGCGACCTTGTGCGGGTTCGGCCGCCGCAGCGCTTCGCCGCACAGCGCGATCGAGCCCTGCTGCGGCGCGTAGACGCCGTTGATGCAGTTCAGCATCGAGCTCTTGCCGGCGCCGTTCGGTCCGATGATCGACAGGATCTCGTGCTCGCGCACCGCGAAGCTGATGTCCTGCAGCGCCTGCACGCCTCCGAAGCGCAGCGAGACGTTCTCGACCACGAGGATCGGCGCGCCTGCGCGGCGCCGCGCGCTTTCGGCCGGCGCCCCGACGGGCGGCGCGACGGCGGCGCTGCGCGTCTCGTCCATCGGCATGTCGACGCGGGCGCGCGGCAGGGCGGCGGAGGCGGCGCTGCTCATGCGGCCTTCCGCAACGCGGGGAAGGTGCGCGCATCGAGGATGCGCACGTTGGCCGCCGTCGTTCCCGTGCGCCCGTCCTCGAAGCGCACCTGCGTCTCGACGTATTGCGCGTCGCGGCCTTCGTACATCGCCTCGACGAGCAACGCGTACTTCTGCGCGATGAAGCCGCGGCGCACCTTGCGCGTGCGCGTGAGCTCGCCGTCGTCGGCATCGAGCTCCTTGTGCAGGACGAGGAAGCGGGAGATCTGGCTGCCGGCCAGCTGCGGATCGGCCGCCAGGTCGGCGTTGACCTTCTCCACGCACTGGAGGACGAAGGCCTGCACTTCCGGCTTGCCGGCCAGGTCGGTGTAGCCGGTGTAGCTCAGGTTGCGCTTCTCGGCCCAGTTGCCCATCGCCTCGAAGTCGATGTTGACGAAAGCGCAGACCTTGTCCCGCCCGTCGCCGAAAGCCACCGCCTCCTTGATGTGCGGGAAGAACTTCAGCTTGTTCTCGACGTACTTCGGCGCGAACATCGCGCCGTCCCACGGCCCGCCGCGCAGCCGGCCTACGTCCTTCGCGCGGTCGATCACGCGCAGCTGGCCGCTCGCGTCGAGGAAGCCGGCGTCTCCCGAGCGGTACCAGCCGTCGGGCGTCAGCACTTCCGCGCTTGCCTGCGGGTTCTTGTAGTACTCCTTCAGCAGCCCCGCCGACTTGATGAGGATCTCGCCGCGATCGTCGATGCGCAGCTGCACGCCTTCGAGCGCCACGCCCACCGTTTCCGGGCGCACGTCGTGATCGGGCTGCACGCAGACGAAGACCGCGGTCTCGGTCGAGCCGTACAGCTGCTTCAGATTGATGCCGATCGAGCGGTAGAACGCGAACAGGTCGGGCCCGATCGCCTCGCCGGCGGTGTAGGCGACGCGGATGCGGCTCATGCCCAGCGCGTTGCGCAACGGACCGTAGACGAGCACGTCGCCGATCGCCAGCAGCAGGCGCTCGAGCAGGCTCGGCCTCGCCAGGGCCGTCGCGTCGACCCTCCTGCGCGCGATGCGCATGAAGCGCTCGAACATCCAGCGCTTGGGCAGGCTCGCGTCCTCCATGCGGATCGTCACGTCGGTGAGCAGCGCCTCGAAGACGCGCGGCGGCGCGAAGTAGTAGGTCGGCCCGACCTCCTTCAGGTCGATCGTCACGGTCGAGGCCGATTCGGGGCAGTTGACGACGTAGCCGCAGACGAGCCACTGGGCGTAGGAGAAGCAGTTCTGGCCGATCCATGCCGGCGGCAGGTAGGCGAGCACCTCCTCGCGCTCGTCGAGCGAGTCGAAGCGGGCGCCGGCGCGCGCGCGATCGATCAGGCTCGCGTGCGTATGCACGACCCCCTTGGGCTCCGCGGTGGTGCCCGAGGTGAAGAAGATCGCGGCAACGTCGTCGGAGCGGATCCGCCCCACCTGCTCCAGGAAGAAGCCCGGATCGCGCGCGTGCCGGCTGCGTCCGGCATCGATCAGCGCCTGCAGGCTTTCGAGCCCGGGCTCGGCATAGTTGCGCAGCCCGCGCGGCTCGTCGTACCAGATGCGCGCCAGCCTCGGCGTGCGCGCGCGGATCTCGAGGAGCTTGTCGACCTGCTCCTGGTCCTCGACGACGGCGAAGGCCACCTCGGCGTTCTCGATCGGGAAGACGAACTCCGCGGCCACCGCGTCCTGGTACAGCGGCACCGGCACCGCGCCGAGCGATTGCACGGCGAGCATCGCGGCGTACAGGCGCGGCCGGTTCTCGCCGACCAGGACGACGTGCTCGCCGCGCGCCAGCCCGGCCTCGGCCAGCCCGCAGGCGAGGTCGCGCACGAGCTCCGACATCTCCCGCCAGGAAAGCGTCTGCCAGATGCCGTACCGCTTCTCGCGCATCGCAGGTGCCTGCGGCCGCCGCTCGGCCTGCGCGAGCAGCAGCGCGGGGAAGCTGTCGCCGCCCGGCACGGGGCCGCCTTTCGGGTTCCGCTTCATCCGCTCTTCGTCTCCGCTGCGGCGTCGGACTTCGATCCGCGGATGAACACCGTGCCGGTGAACGTGGAGACGATCTCCTCGCCGCCGTCGTCGCGCATCTTGTGGACGTCGACGCGATAGACGGCCAGGGTGCGTCCTCGTCGCAGTTCGACTGCGCGTGCGACGAGCCGATCGCCCTTTCCGGCGGCCGACGAGAAGGCGATGTGCGCATCGATCGCCGCCGCGATCGGCCCATAGGAGTTCGACGCCAGCCCGAAGGCCGAATCGGCCAGCGCGAAGACGATGCCGCCGTGGCAGCTGCCGAAGAAGTTGATATGGCGGTCGTCCAGCGTGACCGTCACCGTCGCCGACCCCGCGCCGCCTTCGATGACCTCGAAGCCGAGCGTGACGCACGGGCCGTCCCGTGCCGCGAGCGCCTGCAACCGGTTCAACCAGTCGTCCGCCGCCGCATCGGGCGGCGTCGTCCGGCTTTCGTCGGCGCTCGATGGCGCGTTGCCGTTCAACCGCGTTCCGCACCCGCGCACCGACCGATGTTCCTCGATCGCCGCGACGAGCTCGTCGATGCCCTTCGACGCGGGCGCGTGCACGGGCATCACCCGGGTGTTCCAGTCGCGCTGCCCGAAGCGCCGGCGCAGCGCCAGCATGTCCTTCAGGTCTCGCACCGTCGCGTCGGCGTGCGGCAGGTCGCTCTTCGTGATCACGAGGAGATCGGCGATCTCCAGGATGCCGGCCTTGATCGCCTGCACCTCGTCGCCCAGCCCCGGGGGGCAGACGACGACGCGGGTATCGGCGAGCGCCATGATGTCGGTTTCGGATTGCCCGGCGCCCACCGTCTCGACCAGAACCTTGTCGAAGCCGGCGGCATCCAGGCAGTCGGCGGCGGCACGCGTGGCATGCGACAGGCCGCCGAGCGCTCCCCGCGCCGAGAACGAACGGATGTAGGCGTTCGGATGCGCGCCGTGTTCGCCCATCCGCACCCGGTCGCCCAGCACGGCGCCGCCGTGGATCGGACTCGACGGATCGACGGCGATCACGGCCACTTTCCGACCCTGCGCGAGCCAGGCGCCGAGCAGCGCATTGACGAGCGTCGACTTGCCTGCGCCCGGAACGCCGGTGATGCCGACGACGTGCGCACGCCCCGCATGCTCGGCCAGCAGCCGCGCCGCGACCTCGAAACCCGGCGCCCGGTCGTCCAGGCGCGAGAGCAGCCGCGCGATCGATCGCCGCTCGCCGGCGAGAACGCGCGAGATCAGCGTCTGCCAGGGATCGTTCGCGCCCATGTCAGACGATCGCGAGCGGCGTGCCGAAACCGAGATCGCGCCGCAGCCGGGAACAGATTTCCTCGTTCGTCAGCCCCGCGCGCGCAGCGTCGACGACGGCGCCGAACAGGTTCTCCTTCTCCGATTCGGCGGCGCGCGACAGGCCGTCGAGCGCCTTCCCGACTTCGGCACTCGAGCGGGCGTTGCGCCAGGCGTCGAAGCGCTCGATGTGCTCGCGCATCACCTTCGGGTCGGGGCGATCGATGTACGGCCGCGTGTCCGGATCCTCCTCGACCTGATACGCGTTCACGCCGACGATCCGCTGCTCGCCGCTGTCGATGCGGCGCTGCTGGCGCTGCGCCGATGCGCCGATCATGCGCTGGACCATCCCTTCCTCGACCGCCTTGAGCATGCCGCCCGCCGCCTCGATCGTGTCCATGACCGAGACGATCTGCTCTTCCATCCGGTCGGTGAGCGTCTCGACGTAGAACGAGCCGCCCAGCGGATCGATGACGTCGGTGAGATGCGCCTCCTCGCGCAGGATGTTCTGCGTGGCGACGGCGATGCGCGCGCCGAACTCGCTGGGGCAGGCGAGCGCCTCGTCGTACGAATCGGTGTGCAGCGACTGCAGGCCGCCGAAGATTCCGGCCATCGCCTGCACCGTCACGCGGGCGATGTTGTTCAGCGGCTGCTGGCGCGTGAGATCGACGCCGGAAGTCTGGCCGTGGAACTTGAAGCGCCACGACTTCGGATCGCGCGCGCCGAGCCGCTCGCGCGCGATGCGCGACCAGATGCGCCGCGCCGCGCGGAACTTGGCGATCTCCTCGAAGAAGCTCAGCGAGATGTCGAAGAAGAAGGTGAAGCGGGGCAGGAACTGGTCGGGATCCATGCCGCGCGC
>QEVN01000152.1 GCA_003576795.1 Burkholderiales bacterium | reverse complement strand
CGCCGCAGCGCTCCGCGGATCCCTGCCGCGCCAGCGGGCTCTTCGCTGGTTCGCGTGCGCGCCGACCTGCTCGAGCGCGCGGTCAACGAATCCGGCGAGGTCTCGATCGCGCGCGCGCGCGTCGAGAGCGAACTGGGCGCGATGCGTCAGGCGCTGCAGGACCTCACGGAGAACGTCACGCGACTGCACGCGCAGCTGCGCGAGGTCGAGATCCAGGCCGAATCGCAGATCCAGACGCGCATCGCGCAACAGAAGGAAACGAGGGCGGATTTCGATCCGCTCGAGTTCGACCGCTATACGCGCTTCCAGGAACTGACGCGAATGCTGGCGGAGTCGGTGAACGACGTCGCCACCGTGCAGACGAACGCGATGCGCAGCCTCGACGTCGCCTCGCAGGACATGTTGCGTCACGGGCAGGTGCTGCGCGACCTGCAGCAGAACCTGATGCGCATGCGCATGGTGCAGTTCGGCTCGATCTCCGATCGGCTGTACCGGGTCGTGCGCCAGGCGGCGAAGGACGCCGGCAAGCGGGTATCGCTGGACGTGCGCGGCGCATCGGTCGAGATCGACCGCGGCGTGCTGGAACGGATGGTGGCGCCGATCGAGCACCTGCTGCGCAACGCGGTGGCGCACGGCATCGAAGCGTCGGACGAGCGGCTCGCGGGCGGCAAGCCGGAGACCGGCGAGATCCGGGTGGAAGTGCGCCAGGAGGGCAACGAGGTCGTGCTGCTCTTCGCGGACGACGGACGGGGACTCGATTACGCGAAGATCCTCGCGCGTGCGCGGGAGATCGGACTCGTCGAGCCCGGCGCGCAGCCGTCCGAGCGCGAGTTGAGCGAGATGATCTTCGCGCCGGGCTTTTCGACGGCGAGCGAGATCACCGAACTCGCCGGCCGCGGCGTGGGCGCCGACGTCGTGCTCTCCGAGGTGCAGAGCCTCGGCGGACGCATCGACACCGATACGCAGGCCGGCCGCGGCACGCGCTTCACCGTGCATCTTCCGCTCACGCTGGCGATCGCGCAGGTGGTCGTCGTCACCGTCGGCGCGACGCGCTACGCGATCCCGTCGTCGAGCGTCGAGCAGGTGCTGCAGCTCAAGCCGCAGGCGCTGGCCGCCGCGTACGACGACGGTTCGATCGAATGGCAGGGCGCGCGGGTTCCGGTCCACTACCTCGGCGCGCTCGTCGGCGTGGACGACCGGCGTCCGCTGGCGCAGCACCTGTCGCCGGTCGTCGTCGTGCGCTCCGGTGCGTTGCGGCTGGCGATGCACGTCGACGCGGTGAGCCGCAACCAGGAAGTCGTCGTCAAGAACGTCGGTTCCCAGGTAGCCCGCGTGCCCGGCATCGGCGGCGCAACGGTGCTGGGCGACGGCGAAGTCGTCCTGATCCTGAACGCCGCTCGTCTCGCGCAACAGGTGCTCGGCGACCTGTGGGTCGAGCGTCCGGCCGGCAGCGGCGGGCGCGCGCTCGCCGAGGCGCCGCCCACGGTGATGGTGGTCGACGACTCGCTGACGGTACGCAAGGTCACGCAGCGCCTGCTGGTGCGCGAAGGCTACGAGGTGATGCTGGCGAAGGACGGCGTCGACGCGATGCGGCAATTGCAGGATCGACAGCCCGACGTGATGCTCGTCGACATCGAGATGCCGCGCATGGACGGCTTCGATCTCACGCGCAACGTGCGCGCCGACGAGCGGCTGCACGACATCCCGATCGTCATGATCACGTCGCGCATGGCCGACAAGCATCGCAATCACGCGATGTCGCTGGGCGTGAACGTCTACCTCGGCAAGCCGTATCGGGACGACGAATTGCTCGGGCACCTGGCCGATTTCGTACGCGAGCGCAAGGCGCGCGCGCAGGCATCCTAGGAGGCTGACGCTTTCCTGCGTTGTGCCGTTCGGGGCACCTCTTTACAATCGGGTCATGGCTTCGAGCGCAAGCGCCGATTTCACCAACCAGTTCCTGATCGCGATGCCGAGCCTGAGCGACTCGAACTTCGGCGGCGCCGTCGTGTTCGTCGCCGAGCACAGCCCGAAGGGCGCGCTCGGGCTGGTGATCAATCGGCCGATGCAGATCGACCTCGCCACGCTGTTCGAACGCATCGACCTGAAGCTCGAGATCGCGCCGCTCGCCTCTTCGCCGGTGCTCTTCGGCGGCCCGGTGCAGATGGACCGGGGCTTCGTGCTGCACGAGCCGGTCGGCGAGTGGAACTCCACGGTCACCGTGGGCGACGGGCTGGGCCTCACGTCGTCCAAGGACGTCCTCGAAGCGGTGGCCGAAGGCACGGGTCCGCGGCGGATGATCGTCACGCTCGGCTATGCCGGCTGGGGCCCGGGGCAGCTCGAGGAAGAGATCGCCCGCAACTCCTGGCTCACCGTTCCCGCCACCAGCGAGCTGATCTTCGACACGCCCATCGAGGAGCGGCTGCCCGGCGCCTACCGCCTGCTCGGAATCGATCCCGCCTTCCTGTCGATGTCGGCCGGGCACGCCTGATTTGCCGCAGACGCTGCTCGGATTCGATTTCGGGCGGTTGCGCATCGGCGTGGCGGCGGGGAACACGGTCACGCGCACGGCCGAGGCGCTCGCGATCGTCGATGCGGAGCCGCTCGCACAGCGCTGGAAGGCGATCGCCGCGCTCGTGGAGCAATGGCGCCCCGACGTGCTCGTGGTCGGGCGGCCCGCGGTGCCGGAGGACGACGACGCGGCCGGCACCGACGACGCCCAAGCCCCCGGCGCGGCGCGGGAGGGCAGCGCGAGGCAAGGCGCCGGTGCGGCGCGGAGCGCCAGCAACGTGCGCGAGACCGCGGCCCGCTGCGAGCGCTTCGCGCGGCAACTCTCCGGCCGGTTCCGCCTGCCCGTCGAGCTGGTCGACGAGAGCGGCTCGAGCCTGGAAGCCGAGGCCGTTCTCGCGGCGCGCGGACGACGCGGCGCCGACGACGCCGAAGCCGCGGCGATAATCCTGCGACAATACCTGTCCCACTGCTGATCCCGCCCGTTTCCGGATGAACGCGACCCCCGATGCCGAGGCGCTCTACGCGCGGCTGCTCAGCGACGTGCGTGCGGGCATCGCCGGCCGCGACGTGTCGCTGATCGGCATCCACAGCGGAGGCGCGTGGATCGCCGAGCGATTGCACGCCGACCTCGGCCTCGAGCGGCCGCTCGGCACGCTGTCGAGCGCTTTTCACCGGGACGACTACGGCCGCCGCGGACTGCCGGGCGAGATGAAGGGCACCGAGCTGCCATTCGAGGTGGACGGCGCCGACATCGTTCTCGTCGACGACATCCTGTACACGGGGCGCACCGTGCGCGCGGCGATGAACGAGCTGTTCGACTACGGCCGCCCGGCGCGCATCGAGCTTGCCGTGCTGCTCGACCGGGGCGGGCGCGAGCTGCCGATCGAGGCGCGCTATTGCGGCGCGGTGCAGCCGCTGGCCGCGCCGCGCAACTATGCGTTCGCGCGCGACGGGCAGGGCCGCTTCTCGCTGCGCATCGAGTGACGGGAGCAATGACGCCGATGCCGATGCGCCATCCGCAACTGAACGAGAAGGGCGAACTGCGGCATTTGCTGACGATCGAAGGGCTGCCGCGCGAACTGATCCATCGCATCCTCGACACGGCAGCGAGCTTCGTCGGCGTATCGGCGCGCGAAGTGAAGAAGGTGCCGCTGCTGCGCGGCAAGTCGGTGTTCAACCTGTTCTTCGAGAATTCGACGCGCACGCGCACGACCTTCGAGATCGCCGCCAAGCGCCTGTCGGCCGACGTCATCAACCTGAACATCAACACGTCGTCGACGTCGAAGGGCGAGTCGCTGCTCGACACCATCGACAACCTGATGGCGATGCACGCCGACATGTTCGTCGTGCGACATGCGCAGAGCGGCGCTCCCTACCTCATCGCGCAGCACATCGAGCGCATGCGCGGCCACGCGCCGCACGTGAACGTGATCAACGCCGGCGACGGGCGGCACGCGCACCCCACGCAGGGGCTGCTCGACATGTACACGATCCGCCACTTCAAGGGCGACTTCACCCAGCTCACGGTGGCCGTCGTCGGCGACATCCTGCATTCGCGCGTCGCGCGCTCCGACATCCATGCACTCACCACGCTGGGCGTTCCCGAGGTGCGCGCGATCGGGCCGCACACGCTGCTGCCCGGCGGTCTCGAGGAACTCGGGCTGAAGGTGTACACCGACATGCGCGAGGGGCTGCGCGGCGTCGATGCCGTCATCATGCTGCGGCTGCAGAACGAGCGGATGCGCGGCGCGCTGCTGCCTTCGGCGCAGGAGTACTTCAAGCACTACGGGCTGACCGAGGAGAAGCTCGCGCTCGCCGCGCCCGACTGCATCGTCATGCACCCGGGGCCGATGAACCGCGGCGTCGAGATCGAATCGGCGGTGGCCGACGGCCCGCAATCGGTGATCCTCGACCAGGTCACTTTCGGCATCGCCGTGCGCATGGCGGTGATGAGCCTTCTGGGGCAGTCGCAGGCATGAGCATCGATCGCAACAGCGGACGGGCTGCGCTCGCGACGGCGAACGTCGATCGCGGCGAGGGCAGGCGCCCGAGCGCGCAACGCCTGTCCATCGTCGGCGGCCGCGTGGTCGATCCCGCCTCGGGCGTCGATCGCGTGGTCGACGTGCACGTGGCCGACGGCCGCATCCTCGCGATCGGCGCGCCGCCCGACGCGTTCCGCGCGCAGCGTACGATCGACGCGCGCGGCCTCGTCGTCGCGCCGGGCCTGGTCGACCTCGCCGCGCGCCTGCGCGAGCCCGGCTTCGAGTATCGCGCGACGCTCGAGTCGGAGATGCGTGCGGCGCTGGCCGGCGGCGTCACGTCGCTGTCGTGCCCGCCCGACACCGATCCGCCGCTCGACGAACCGGGTCTCGTCGAGATGCTGAAGCATCGCGCCCGCGGACTCGACCTCGCGCACCTGTACCCGCTCGGCGCGCTCACGCTGCGGCTGGCCGGCGAGGTGATCACCGAAATGGCGCAGCTCGCCGAGGCCGGTTGCGTGGGGTTCTCTCAGGCGCTCGCGCCCGTGCTCGACACGCAGGTGCTGCAGCGCGCGATGCAGTACGCGAACACCTTCGGCTACACGGTGTGGCTGCAGCCGCAGGATCCGCACCTGGCGCGCGGCGGCGTCGCGCACGCGGGCGTGGTCGCCGCACGTCTGGGGCTTTCCGGCATTCCGGTGGTCGCCGAGACGATCGCGATCCACACGATCCTCGAGCTGGTGCGCGACACCGGCTGCCGCGTGCATCTGTGCCGGCTCTCGTCGGCCGCGGGCATCGAGCTGGTGCGGCGTGCGAAGGCCGAGGGCCTGCCGGTGACGGCCGACGTCGCCGTGCATCACCTGCACCTGATCGACGTGGACATCGGTCACTTCGACAGCCACCTGCGCGTGGATCCGCCGTTTCGCGCGGCGCCCGATCGCGATGCGATACGCGCGGCGCTCGCCGATGGAACGATCGACGCGATCTGCTCGGATCACACGCCGGTGGACGACGATGCCAAGCAGCTGCCCTTCGCCGAAGCCGAGCCGGGCGTGACCGCGCTCGAGCTGTTGCTGCCGCTGACGCTGAAGTGGGCGAGCGAGACGAAGACCGAGCTGCGCGCGGCGCTGGCGAAGATCACGCAGCGTTCGGCGGCGGTGCTGGGGGTCGCCGATGTCGCGGGGAGCGTGGCGGTCGGCATGCCGGCGGATCTGTGCGTGTTCGATCCGGACGCGCACTGGAAGGTGTCGCGGGAGACGCTGTGCAGCCAGAGCCGGCACACCCCGTATCTCGGGTACGAGGTGCTGGGGCGGGTGCGGGCGACGGTGGTGGAGGGGAGGGTGGCTTACGAGGAATGGCCGACGCGGGGTCAGGGATGAGTTCCCGTGGAGACCTGGTTGGCCGGCACGACGAAGCGCGGCCTGCGCTCGGGCAGCGTCCGGATAAGTTGTTGGCTCCCGATACGCGTGATCCTGTTTTCATTGCAGAGTGCCGACGTCAATCGCTCTTGCTCGTCGGTAATCCGCACGAGGACGAGATCCTTTCCTGGCTCGAAAAGGTTGCGGATTGTG
>QEVN01000005.1 GCA_003576795.1 Burkholderiales bacterium | reverse complement strand
AAGCGCACGCTCGCCGGACTGAGCCCCACCGGCCGCGTGCCGGTGCTGCAGACCGAGATCGACGGGCGCATGCAGGTGATCTGGGACACGCTGGCGATCGCCGAGTTCCTCGCCGAACTGCATCCCGATCGCCGGCTGTGGCCGGCGCAGCGCGCCGCGCGGGCGCGGGCGCGGGCCATCGTCGCGGAGATGCACTCCGGCTTCGCCGCGCTGCGCACGCATTTCCCGTTGAACGTCGAAGCACAGCTGCCCGAGCTGGGCCCGCGCATCCTGCACGAGCAGGCTGCCGTGCGCGACGACGTCGCGCGCGTGGAGGAGATCTGGGCCGACTGCCTGGCGATCTCGGGCGGACCCTTCCTCTTCGGTACCTTCGGCATCGCCGACGCGTTCTACGCGCCGGTGGCGTCGCGCTTTCGCACCTACGGCGTTCCGCTCGGATCGAGCGCCGAGGGCTACGCCACGCGCGTGCTGCAGGCGCGCGGCGTGGCGGAGTGGATCGCCGGCGCGCTCGCCGAGAACGACTTCCTCGAATTCGAGGAGCCCTATCGCCGCAGGGCGAGTCCGAGCGGCACGAGCAGGAGCCAGAACGCCATCGCCCAGTCGGGATCCAGCCAGGCGATCGGGATCGACAGCGCGAAGACGGCGGGCACCGCCCAGGGACGGAACCCTTCGCGACGATAGGCCCCGCCCTCGCCTTCGCGCAGCCATTCCGGATGCCGCGCCACGTACGCGCCGAAGGCCGAGAGCAGCAGCGAGAGCGCGACGATCGTCATCGCATAGAGCACCACCGCGTCGCGATTGCCGTGCTCGGCGAGCACCGAAGTCGGAAACGGCACGAAGGCCACGAGCATCAGGAACAGCAGGCCCAGCCACAGCGCACGAGCGTCGAGCCGCTCGACGGGTTGCAGCAGGCGGTGCTGCGCGATCCACATGCGCGCGATCACGAGGAAGCTGATCACGTAGCCGAGCAGGTGCGGCGCGACCGCCGGCAACTGGGCCCAGCGGAACTCGTCGGCGCCGGCCGGCAGGCGCACGTCGAGCACGAGCAGCGTGGCGGCGATCGAGAAGACGCCGTCGCTGAGCGCGGCCATCCGTTCGGCGCCGAACAGGGGTCGCCCCTCGGGACGCGGATGCGGCGGCGACGCGTTCATCGGCCGGGATCTTGAGCGGAGGACCGGCGCGCCGTGCGCCGCGCGGCGGCGAGACCCTCGCGCCCGCGCTCGCGTTCGTGCTCGCGCCCGCGCTCGGGCTCGGGCTCGATCACCGGCTCCCGCGAGCCGGACCAGGTGAAGCGCCATGCCTCGCCCCGGCGCACGTTGCCGACGACCGCCGGACGGAAGCAGGCAAGGTTCGTTCCCCCTGCCCGGCGCACGCTCGGATAGACGATGCCGATCGACCCGCGCTCGAGCAGCCGCTCGGCGAGCCGCTGCGAAGCGACGTAGCTGGCCGGGTCCAGGCAGCGGGCAAAGCGCGGATCGTCGCGCAGGTCGTGGAACTCGTGCGTGAAGTCGGCGAGGAAGGCCTCGTAGGTGACGCTGTCGTCGAAGCGGCCGATCTCCTCGTACTCGACCGTCTTGTGGAACCCGATCTCGGCGAGCGCGCTCTCGATCTCGAAGGCGCAGTACCAGGCGCCTCGATCGGGCCCGTTGAAACGGCTGCCCTCGGGCCGCGCGTGCACGAAGGCCGCATTGACGATGCGCCAGTTCGGCACGCCGAACACCAGCTCGTCGACGCCGATGCCCGGCGAGAGCCCGCGCTCGGCGCGCAGCCGCTCGTTGGTCGCGTTGTCGAGATCGAAGAGATCCGCCAGGTGCGCGTCGTCGACGGCGATGCCGGCGAGCACCGAATCCTCGCGCGGCGCGAAGCGCGACGGGATCAGCCGCACGGTGTCGAAGCGCCGTACGAGCGTCGTGCGCGGCAGCGCCGCACCCGCGCTCACGCGCCGCCCCTCCGCGCGTCGAGCAGCCTGCGCACCGTCTGCATCGCGAGCAGTCCGCCGGCGATCATGTACTCGAGCGGCGAGCGCCCGCCGAACAGCGCGTTGCGGTTCGGCAGCCGCACCCACTCGTCGGCCAGCTCGTCGCCGTAGAGGATGTGCAGCGCCTTGTAGATGCCGACCAGGTACGAGATGCGGGTGATGCGGTCGACCTCGAGCGTGCGCTCGGGCTTCTTCTTCCACTCGTAGTACGCGCTGCTCGAGACGCCGCCGAGCAGCTCGCGCGCCTCGTCGTCGCGCAGCTTCCAGCGCTCGGCGATCGCGAAGAAGCCGCGCAGCGCGGAATGCGACAGGCGTTCGCGCTCGGCGCGCGCGCTCAGGTCGACGAAAGCCGGCGGATCGAAGCGGCTGTCCGGATAGCGATGCGCCGTACGCCGCGCCCCGGGAGAAGCAGGCATTCATCTCTCCTTTTCCGGAGAGTATGAGCTCCACTTCCGTGGAAAACAAGCGGGCCCGGGCGCGCGACAGCGAGGCCGCGGCGGGCGCCCGCTCAGTCGGCGACGCGGATCGGCCTCGGCCGCGTCAGCTCCTCGGGCCGCATCAGCCGGTCGAGCTGCGCCTGCGTCATCAGTCCGCGATCGAGGACGATGCGATAGACGCTGCCGCCGGTGGCGTCGGCCTCGGCCGCGACCGCCGTGGCGTTCGCGTAGCCGATGTACGGATTGAGCGCCGTGACGATGCCGATCGAGTTCTCGACCATCTCGCGCAGCCGCTCGCGATTGGCCGTGATGCCGCGCACGCAACGCTCGGTGAGCGTCTCGCAGCCGTGCTGCAGGTGCTTGATGCTCTTGAACAGGCTGTGCGCGATGATCGGCTCGAAGGCGTTCAGCTGCAGCTGCCCGGCTTCGGCCGCGAAAGTGACGGTGACGTCGTTGCCGATCACCTCGTAGGCGATCTGGTTCACCACTTCCGGAATGACCGGATTGACCTTGCCCGGCATGATCGACGAGCCCGCCTGCATCGGCGGCAGGTCGATCTCGTTGAGCCCCGCGCGCGGCCCCGACGACAGCAGCCGGAGGTCGCTGCAGGTCTTCGACAATTTCACCGCGACCCGCTTGAGCACGCCCGAGAGCTGCACGAAGGCGCCGCAGTCCTGCGTGGCCTCGATCAGGTTCGGCGAGGTGACCAGCTCGATGCCGGTGATCTTCGACAGGCTCGCGCAGACGAGCTTCGCGTAATCGGGATGCGCGGTGATCCCGGTGCCGATCGCCGTGCCGCCGAGGTTGATCTCGCGGATCAGCGAGGCCGCCTCGCGCAGGCGCTCCTGGTCCTCGCCGATCATCGTCGAGTAGGTGGAGAACTCCTGGCCGAGCGTCATCGGCACGGCGTCCTGCAGCTGGGTGCGGCCCATCTTCAGCACGTCGGCGAACTCCTGCGCCTTCGCATCGAAAGCCAGGCGCAGCTGCTCCATCGCCTCGATCAGGCGCCCGATGCCGAACCAGGCGGCCACCTTCAACGCCGTCGGATAGACGTCGTTGGTGCTCTGGCTCATGTTGACGTGCTCGATCGGGTGCAGCGTGGCGTAGTCGCCGCGCGCGCGCCCCATCAGCTCGAGCGCGCGATTGGCGATCACCTCGTTGGCGTTCATGTTCGTCGACGTGCCCGCACCGCCCTGGATCACGTCGACGACGAACTGATCGTGCAGCGCGCCGCCGAGGATCTCCTGGCAGGCGCGCTCGATCGCGTCGGCGCGCTGCGGATCGAGCAGGCCGAGCGCCTGGTTCGCCTGCGCGGCCGCCTGCTTGATCGCCGCGAGCGCCCGCACGAGCTCGGAGTAGATCGAGATCGGCGTGCCGGTGATCGGAAAGTTCTCGATCGCGCGCAGCGTGTGCACGCCGTAGTACGCGTCGGCGGGAACTTCACGGTCGCCGAGAAGATCGTGCTCGGTGCGGGTGGCGCTGGCAGTGGCGTTCATGAGCATCCGTTTCGAACGGGGGAATCAGCCCGGCTTGCCGTCGAGCCGCGGCCGCGTGAGGACGGGCCAGGCACGAACGACGTACAGGCCGAAGGCCGCGGCCCAGAGTATCGCAGAGGCCTGCACGAAGGCGACGAGGTGCTCGGGACGGGCGATCGGGCCGAACACGCGCACCAGCGCAGCGGCGAACACCAGCGCGTACATCGTCGCCTCGAAACCGTCGGCGCGCAGCGGGCGCGCGGTGTGTCCGCGGGCGGTGCGCGTCATCATGCCGATCGTCAGGCCGCCGATCCCGCCCACGGTGAGCGCGTGCACCGACACCGAATGCGCGACCAGGCCGGCCGCGGCGCCGGCGCGCAGCAGCAGGTGAATGACGATCCACGCATAGGCGACGTGCAGCACCCAGACGAGCGGCGTGGAGAAAGTGCGCCACGGCTGCCACAGCGCCAGCCGCGCGGCGTTCGCCAGCGCGGCCGCCAGCGCGACGATGCCGACGAGCGCGCCTGCCCAGGCAAGCGCATGCTCCGGCAGCAGGTCGACGACGAACAGCGCGATGACCGAACCGAGCGCGAGCTTCTCGACGAGCGGGTTGCGACGCGCGTTCAGGCCGGGAATGCCGTTGTTCGTGAACATCGGCACGACGCGCCCGGCCATCACGACCATGATGAACAGGACGACGTCCAGCCCCAGCCGCACGCCGTGCAGCGGGTCGAAGGCGAGGAAGCCGTCGAGCGCCGCGTGCACGAGGAGCGCGAGCGCGCCCAGCAGCACGAGCAGGCCGACGAAGAAGTAGTTGCGCCGGTTGCGCGAGCGCACGATGGGAATGCCGATGCCGATCGCGACGGCGACCGGGAACGCGGCGTTGGCCAGCGCCGCGGCGAGCGGCCAGGGACCGAGCACCAGCACGCGGGCGAGCAGCCAGATCGCCGCGAGCAGCATCAGCGGCGTGCCCGTGGGCGTCGGCCGGTTCGTCCAGTTGCGCACGGCCGTGAGAAGGAAGCCGGCGATCACCGCGAGCGCGTAGCCGAACAGCATCTCGTGCGCATGCCACAAGGGGCCGCGCAGCACCGCGGCGCCGATCGTCCCGCCGAACTGCAGCGTCCACAGGACGATGTCCAGCGCGGCGAAGATGCCGGCGAGCAGGTAGAACGGACGAAAGCCGAGCTGCCACAGCGCGAAGGCCGGCACGGCGGGGGCAGGCGCGGGCTCCGCGCGCCCGGGTCGCTGAAGCGGGAGTTCCTTCATCGGAGGGCTCGCGAACGGACTCAGTAGAGGATGCGGCAGCGGATCGTGCCCTCGATGGAGCACAGCTCCTCGAGCGCGATCCGGCTCGCATCGCTGTCGGTGTCGATGACGACGTAGCCGACGAGCGCGTTCGTCTGCAGATACTGCGCCGAGATGTTGATGCCGGCGCGCGAGAAGCGCTCGTTGATGTTGGCGATGATGCCCGGGACGTTGCGGTGCACGTGCAGCAGGCGCGACTTGCCGACGTGCTCGGGCAGCGAGACCTCGGGGAAGTTCACCGCCGAGACGGTGGAGCCGTTGTTGCTGTAGCGGAGCAGCTTGGCCGCGACCTCCCCGCCGATGTTCGCCTGCGCCTCGGAGGTGGAGCCGCCGATGTGCGGCGTGAGGATCACGTTGTCGAAGCGCGTGAGCGGCGACTCGAAGACGCCGTCGTTGCCCTTGGGCTCCACCGGAAAGACGTCGATCGCCGCGCCCAGCAGGTGTCCGCCGTCGAGCGCCTCGGCGAGCGCGTCGATGACGACGACGTTGCCGCGCGACGCGTTGATCAGGAAGGAGCCCGGCTTCATCGCCGCGATCTGCCGCTGGCCGATCATCTCGTGCGTGGCGGGCGTCTGCGGCACGTGCAGCGTGACGACGTCGGCCAGCCGAAGCACCTCTTCGAGCGAGGCCGCCTGCCGCGCGTTGCCCAGCGGCAATTTGCTCTCGATGTCGTGGAAGACGACGCTCATGCCGAGCTGCTCGGCGAGCACGCCGATCTGCGTGCCGATGTGGCCGTAGCCGACGATGCCGAGCACCTTGCCGCGCACTTCCCACGAATTCGCCGCGCTCTTGTCCCAGCCGCCGCGGTGCAGCTTCGCGTTCTTCTGCGGAATGCCGCGCATCAGCATGATGATCTCGCCGAGCACCAGTTCGGCGACGCTGCGCGTGTTGGAGAACGGGGCGTTGAACACCGGCACGCCGCGCAGCGCCGCCGCGTCGAGGTCGACCTGGTTGGTGCCGATGCAGAAGCAGCCGATCGCGGTGAGCTTGGGCGCCTGCGCGAGAACCTCGGCGGTGAGATGCGTGCGCGAGCGGATGCCGACGAAATGCGCGCCTTCGATCGCGTGCGCGAGTTCGTCGCCCGACAGCGACTGCTTGTAGATGTCGATGTTGGTGTAGCCGTCGTTGCGCAGCACGTCGACGGCCGACGAATGGATGCCCTCGAACAGGACGACCTTGAGTTTTTCCTTCGGAACGGACAGGCGCTGCGCGGGCTGGTTCATGGCTGGATGCGTGTCGCGGGCCGCCTGCGGCAGGCGCCCCGGCCGGGCACGAAAGGAAGGGGGAAAGCGCGTTATTGTAGGGCCTGCCCGATTGCCCCCCTTCCGGAACGCGACGAATGCCGACGATCTTCGAGAAGCTGTACCGCGGCGAGCTGCCGTGCGCGCGCGTCTACGCCGACGAGCGCGTCTTCGCCTTCATGGACGCCGGCCAGGTGAACGACGGGCACGTGATCGTCGCCTCGGTGCAGCCCTACGAGACGCTGATGGACGCCGACGAGGAGACGGCGGTCGCGATGATGAAGCTGGCGCGCCGCCTCGCGATCGCCGTCGAGCGCGAGTTCGGCGCCGACGGCGTGACGATCCTGCAGGCGAACCGGGTGGCAGGATGGCAGACGGTGCCCCACCTGCATCTGCACGTGCTGCCGCGGGTGGCCGGCGACGCGGTGACGCTGGGCTGGCCGCGGCGCGATCCGCCGATCGAGCGGCTGCGCGAGCTGGCCGCGCGCATCCGGCTCTGAAGGACCGGAAATCGATTTGGCGCGGCAACGTCGTGTGTTCTCTTCAGCCGGTCTGTCCGCGCAGCGCGCCGACGCCGATCGCAACGACGACGATCACCCACGGCGGCCAGCGTAGCGCGACGAGCAGCGCGTAGAGCCCGGCCGCGAGCAGCGCGTCGACGAGGCCGCGCATGGCGCTCGTCGCCACCGGGTCGATCCACGCAGCCAGCAGCACGCCGACCACGCCGGCGTTGATTCCGCCGATCGCACGACGAAGGATGGGTTTCGCGTGCAGGGCCTGCCACCACGGCAACGCCGCGACCAGCACGAGGATTCCGGGCATGAAGATCGCGACCAGGCACAGCGCCGCGGCGCCCCCTGCCGCGAGAGTCGAACCGACGGCCACCGTCGCGGCGCCCGTGCCTGTGGCGACCCCAGAGGCGCCGATGACGCTGCCGAGGTACGCGGCGAAGGTGAACAGCGGCCCCGGAACGGCCTGCGCCGCGCCGTAGCCGGCCACGAAGGCCGATTCGTCCACCCAGCCGGGCGCGACGACGCCGGCCTGCAGCAGCGGCAGCACGACGTGGCCGCCGCCGAACACCAGTGCGCCTGCGCGATAGAAGGCCGCGGCCACCTGGATCCAGCGTTCGTGCGATCCGGCTGCCGCCAGCGGCAGCAGAAGGAGCAATGCCACGAACAGCGTTCCCGCTGCCGCTCCCGCCCGGCGGGACACGCGATGGGCGGGCGCGAGGCCGGGATGCGCCGCCTCTCTCGCGGCGGCGGCCGCGGGTGCCGGCCCGCGCAACAGCAGGATGCCGGCCAGCGCCGACACCGCGAGCGCCACGACCTGCATTGCGGCGCCGCCGTGCAGCAGCACGATCCCCGCGGCCAGCAGCGCCAACAGCCGGCGCGATGCATCGGGAGCCAGCGAGCGCGCCATCGACACGACTGCCTGCGCGACGACGGCCACCGCGACGGTCTTCAACGCCTGCAGCACGCCGGCGAGGACCGGATTCGCCGCTTCGGCCCGGGCGAGCCCCAGCGCGAACAGCACGAGTGCGATCGCCGACGGCAAGGTGAAGCCGAGCCAGGCGGCGAACGCGCCCCGCCAGCCCGCGCGCTCGAAGCCGATCGCGAAGCCGACCTGGCTGCTCGCCGGCCCAGGCAGGAACTGGCACAGGGCGACCAGCTCCGCGTAGCGTCGCTCGTCGAGCCAGCCGCGTCGCTCGACGAACTCGGCGCGGAAGTAGCCCAGATGCGCGATCGGTCCGCCGAAGGAGCTGAGACCGAGCACGAGGAAGGCGCGGAAGACTTCCCGCATCGCAGCCTCTGCGGGAAGCGGACCGGTGTCGCAGGTTTGCACGCCGGCGTGTCGCCGGCAAGCTTCGAGGCACTGCGGGCTTCGCACGCGCGCTATCCGCTTCGTACGCACGCTATCCCTTCGCACGCGCGCTATCCTTCACGTCGATGCCAACCCCTGCGCCCGCCTCGCCCCTGCCCACGATCGAGGACGTCCGTGCCGCCGCCGCGCGGCTGCACGGTCATGCGCACCGCACGCCCGTGCTGCGCTCGGCCACCGCCGACGCGCGCACCGGCGCGTCGTTCTTCTTCAAATGCGAGAACCTGCAGCGGATGGGCGCGTTCAAGTTCCGCGGAGCGTTCAACGCGATCGCGAAGCTCGATCCCGCGCAGCGGCGCGCCGGCGTCGTCGCGTTCTCCTCGGGCAACCACGCGCAGGCGATCGCGCTCGCCGCGCGCGAGCTGGGCTCGACGGCGGTGATCGTGATGCCGGCCGATGCGCCGGCGGCGAAGCTCGCCGCCACGCGCGGCTACGGCGCCGAGGTCGTCACCTATGAACGGCTGCGCGAATCGCGCGAGGCGATCGCGCAGCGCCTGGCCGACGAGCGCGGCCTCACGCTGATTCCGCCCTTCGACCACGACGACGTGATTGCCGGCCAGGGCACGGCGGCGCTCGAGCTTTTCGAGGACGCAGGCGAGCTGGACGCCCTGTTCATGCCGCTGGGCGGCGGCGGACTGCTGTCGGGATCGCTGCTCGCCGCCGAGGCGATGTCGCCGCGCTGCGCGGTGTTCGGCGTCGAGCCGGCCGCGGGCGACGACGGGCGGCAGTCGCTGCGCAGCGGCGGGATCGTGACGATCGGCGTTCCCGAGACGATCGCCGATGGCGCGATGACGACGCACCTGGGCGAGCGCACTTTCCCGATCATCCAGCGCCTGGCGCGCGACGTCGTCGCGGTGGACGACGACGCGCTGATCCTCGCGATGCGCTTCTTCGCCGAGCGGATGAAGATCGTCGTCGAGCCGACCGGCTGCCTCGGTGCGGCCGGCGCCTTCGCCGAGGCCTTCCGCTGGCAGGGCAAGCGGATCGGCGTGATCCTCAGCGGCGGAAACGTCGACCTGGGTCGCTACGCCGGGTGGCTCGCCGGGTCCTGACGGCCGGCTCCCGACGGCTGCCGGCTCATGCCGCCCGCGCCACGGGCGCCGTCGGCCTCATCCGCCGCCCCTGCCCCCACCACACCAGCGCCACCAGCAGCAGCGCCGGAATGTAGACCCAGTGCATCGACGGGCGCTCGGTGGGCACGAGCACGCCGCCGACCTGCCAGCCGATCTCGAAGCCGTTCTTCTTCGCGCGGCTGCCGAAGCGCACGTTGGAGATCTGCACCTGGTCGCCCAGCGTGGTGACGGTGAGACCGGCCTCCTGCAGCCGTTTCCTTCCGTCGCCCGCGTCGCGCAACTGCACGCCGACGGTCTTGCGGATCTGCTCGCCCTCGATATTCGTTCCTTCGATGACCAGTGCCAGCCGATCGCCCGGGTCGAGCTGCTGCGCGACCTGGAAGATCTGCGCGGCCGGCACCTCGCGGTACGGCGGCTCGAGCCGGTCCATGAACCAGTCGGGCCGGAACAGCGCGAAGGTCGCGACCAGCAGCGCGAGAACCTCCCACCAGCGGCATCGGACGCGGAACCAGAACATCGTCGCGGCGGCGAAGGTGAGCGACGCGACGATCGCGGCGAAGGCGACGAGCGCCACCTCCCACCAGCCGTGCACGTCGATCAGCAGCAGCGCCGGGTTGAAGACGAAGACGAAGGGCAGCACGACGGTGCGCAGCGCGTACATCGACCCCTGGATGCCGGTCTGGATCGGATCCTCGCCCGAGATCGCCGCCGCGGCGAAGGTCGCCAGCCCCACCGGCGGCGTGATGTCGCCCATGATTCCGTAATAGAAGACGAACAGGTGCACGGCGATCAGCGGAATGATCAGCCCGCTCTGCGCGCCCAGCTCGACGATCACCGGCGCCATCAGCGACGCGACGAGGATGTAGTTCGCCGTGGTCGGCACGCCCAGTCCGAGCACCAGGCAGACGAAGGCGGTGAACAGCAGCATGACGATCACGTTGCCCTGCGACACCACCTCGACGAAATCGGTCATCCGGAAGCCGAGCCCGGTGAGCGTGATGCCGCCGACGATGATGCCCGCGGTCGCCGTGGCGATGCCGATGCCGATCATGTTGCGCGCGCCGTCGTTCAGTCCCTGCACGATCTCGCGCAGCCCCACGCGCCATTCGGGCAACGACGGCCGCCCGCGGAAGAACGCGACGATCGGCCGCTGCGTGGCCATCAGCGCGATCAGCGTCGCGGTCGCCCAGAAGGCGCTGAGCGCCGGCGAGAGCTGCTCGATCATCAGGCACCAGACCAGCACGCCGATCGGAACGAGGAAGTGCAGGCCCGCGCGCACCGTCGGCCAGGTGTCGGGCAGCACCGGGTTGTCGATGTCGATGTCCTGCGGCAGGTCGGGATTGCGCGCCGCATCCCACAGCAACGCGATGTGCGTGGCGAGCAGCAGGCCGCCGATGATCCAGATCGCGCTGTCGCCGAACAGGCGCTGCGCCCCCAGTGCGATCCAGTAGACGAGCGCGCAGACGACGATCGTTCCGGACAGCCCGAAGCCCCAGCCGAGCAGGCGCTCGCGCAGCGGGCGCGAACGGCGCACCGCGCTCGGGTTCATGCCGAGCTTCAGCGCCTCGAGATGCACGATGTAGAAGAGCGCGATGTAGGAGATCACCGCCGGCAGGAACGCGTGCTTGACGATATCCGCGTACGGGATGCCGACGTATTCCACCATCAGGAACGCGGCTGCGCCCATCACCGGCGGCATGATCTGTCCGTTCACCGACGAGGCCGTTTCGATCGCGCCGGCCTTCACGCCGCCGTAGCCGGCCTTCTTCATCAGCGGGATCGTGAAGATGCCGCCCGAGACGACGTTCGACACCGACGAGCCGGAGATCAGTCCGTTCAACCCGGAGGAGACCACCGCCACCTTCGCCGGTCCGCCGCGCAGGTGCCCGAGCGCGGCGAAGGCGACCTGCATCATGTAGTTGCCGGCGCCCGCCCGATCGAGCAGCGAGCCGAACAGCACGTAGATGAAGATGAACGATACCGACACGCCGAGCGCGACGCCGTAGACGCCCTCGGTGGTCAGCCACATGTGCGAGATCATCCGCTCGAGCGAGGCGCCCTTGTGCGAAACGACGTCGGGCAGCCAGGGCCCGAGGAAGATGTAGGCGAGGAAGACCAGCGCGAGGATCGTCATCGGCAGGCCGACCGCGCGGCGCGTCGCTTCGAGCAGCAGCACCAGGCCCACGGTGGCGACGACGATGTCCTGCAGGATCGGCACGCCGGGACGCGTGGCGAGCTGGTTGTAGAACAGGAACAGGTACGCGCCGGCGAAGGCGCCCACGAAGGCCATCGCCCAGTCGGCGATCGGCACGCGATAGCGAACGCCGCGCCGGCGCGAGCCCGGATAGGCGAGGAAGCCGAGGAACAGCGCGATCGCCAGGTGCAGCGCGCGCGCCTCGGTGTCGTTGAGCAGGCCGAAGCCGAGCGCGAAGGGCAGCGGCGACGCGTACCAGAGCTGGAACAGCGACCAGCCGACCGCGACGGCGCTGATCACCGCGCCGGAGAGGCCCGACGCGGCGCGCCCGCCCATGTCGGCGTCGGCGACGATTTCCTGCAACTGGGCCGAGGGCGTGACGGTTTCGCTCATTCGCCTCTCCGGAAGACTCGTGCGCGCGAGAACGCGCTCGTCCGAATCGAAAAGGCGGGCACGCGGCCCGCCCGTGGAATCGCCAGCGCATCCGGCGCCGCTCGTGCGCCGGATGCGCGTCGCGTCACTGGATCCAGCCCTTCTCGCGGTAGTAGCGCTGCGCCCCTTCGTGCAGCGGCGCCGACAGGCCGTCCTTCGCCATGCTCTCCGGCTTCAGGTTCGCCAGCGCCGGATGCAGCTTCTTGAACTCGTCGAAGTTGTCGAACACCGCCTTCACGACCGCATAGACGGTGTCGGCGGGCGTCTTCGCCGACGCGACGACGGTGGCGAGCACGCCGTAGGTTTCGGTGGCCTGCGGATTGTTCGGGTACAGGCCGGCCGGAATCGTCGCCTTCGCGTAATACGGCTTGTCGGCGAGCAGCTTGTCGATGGCGGGGCCGGTGAGCGAAACCAGCTGCGCGCCGCAGGTGGTGGTCGGGTCCTGGATGTTCGCCGACGGGTGGCCGACCGCGTAGAAGAAGCCGTCGATCTTGCCGTCGCACAGCGCCGGACCGTGCTCGTCGGCCTTCAGCTCGGCGGCCAGGCCGAAGTCGCCCAGCGTCCAGCCCATGGCGGCGAGCAGCTCCTCCATCGACGCGCGCGTGCCCGAGCCCGGGTTGCCGACGTTGAAGCGCTTGCCCTTGAAGTCGGCGAAGCTCTTGATGTTCGCCTCCTTGCGCGCGACCACGGTGAACGGCTCCGGGTGCACCGAGAAGACCGCGCGCAGGTCCTGCCAGGGGCCGGCGTCCTTGAACTGGCCGACGCCCTTCAGGCCGTTGTACTGCACGTCCGATTGCGCGAAGCCGAGGTCCAGCTCGCCCGCCTTGATCGTGTTGACGTTGAACACCGAGCCGCCGGTGGACTCCACCGAGCAGCGGATGCCGTGCTTCGCGCGGTCCTTGTTCACCAGCCGGCAGATCGCGCCGCCCGCGGCGTAATACACGCCGGTGACGCCGCCGGTACCGATCGTGATGAACTTCTGCTGCGCGGCGACCGGCGCCTGGAAGGCTGCGGCCGTCAGGGCGGCGACGGAGAACGCCGCCAGGCGGAGGAGCTTCGGGGATTTGCGCATCGGTGCGTCTCCAGTGCGGTGGGAAAAAACGCGGGCCATTATGCAGATTCGCGCTTCCCCGACAACCCCGGGAAAACGCCCCGGTCGACGCCGATCAGCCGCGCGAAGCGTCGATCGACGCCTCGACCGCGTCGCCGAGCCTTTCGACGATCGCGTCGATCTCGGCGAGCGAAACGGTGAACGGCGGGGCCAGCAGCACGTGATCGCCGCGCTGGCCGTCGATGGTTCCGCCCATCGGGTAGACGAGCAGGCCGCGCGACATCGCCTCCTGCTTGATGCGCGCGTGCAGCTTCTTCGCCGGGTCGAAGCTCTGCTTCGTTGCCCGGTCGGCGACCAGCTCGATCGCGCGGAACAGGCCGCGTCCGCGGATGTCGCCGACGTGCTCGTGCGCGCCGAAGCGCTCGCGCAGTCGTGCCTCGAGCGCCTGGCCCCTGCTTCGGCAGGCGGCGAGCAGTGCGTCGCGGCGGATCACGCGCTGCACGGCCAGCGCCGCCGCGCACGCCACCGGATGGCCGAGATAGGTGTGCCCGTGCTGGAAGAAGCCGCTGCCGCGCGAGAAGGCCTCGACGATGCGCGACTGCACGAGCACCGCTCCGATCGGCTGATAGCCGCCGCCGAGCCCCTTGGCGATCGTCATCAGGTCGGGCCTCACGCCTTCCTGCTCGCAGGCGTGCAGCGTGCCGGTGCGGCCCATGCCGCACATGACCTCGTCGAGGATCAGCAGGATGCCGTGACGGTCGCACAGCTCGCGGATGCCGCGGAAATAGCCGGCAACGGGTTCGATCGCGCCGGCGGTCGCCCCGCCCACCGTTTCGGCGACGAAGGCGATCACGTTCTCGCCGCCCAACGCGTCGATCTGCGCGGCCAGCTCGTCGACCAGCCGGCGGCCGTAGTCCTCGGCGCTCTCGTCGGCGCCGCGACCGCGGTACTCGTAGCACGGCGAGACGTGCGCGACGTCGACCAGCAGCGGCGCGAACTGGCGCCGGCGCCACTCGTTGCCGCCGACGGCGAGCGCGCCGAGCGTGTTGCCGTGATAGCTCTGGCGGCGCGCGATGAAGTGCCTGCGCTGCGGCTGGCCGATCTCCACGAAATACTGCCGCGCCATCTTCAGGGCGGCCTCGACCGCCTCGGAGCCGCCCGAGACGAAATAGACGTGCCCGATGCCCTGCGGCGCGTCCTCGACGAGCAGGTCGGCGAGGGTCTCGGCCACCGGCGTCGTGAAGAAGCTCGTATGCGCGTAGGCGAGCCGGTCGATCTGCTCGTGCATCGCGGCGCGGACATCCGGATGCCCATGGCCCAGGCAGGAGACGGCGGCGCCGCCCGAGGCGTCGAGATAGCGCTTGCCGTCGGCGTCGATGAGCGTCGTTCCCTCGCCGCCGACGGCGACGGGGAAGCGGCGGTTCAGCGTGCGGTGCAGGATGTGCGTCATGGGCAACGAGGATAGCGCAGCATCGGCGCGCGTTGCGCCGGGGGGCAGACGGAGACGACCGGCGCCGCCGTTCAGCGGACGTCGTCGAGGACGACGACCTGGTCCAGCGCCCGCCCGCTCGATTCGGTGATGCGCACGCGCAGCGGCAATACGCGCGGCTCGAGGGCGAGCCACAGATCGATCGCCGGCTCCTCGTCGTCGAGCGGAGCGCGACGAAGATGCACGGCGGCCAGGTCGATCGCTCCGGCTGCGACGGTCTCGCTTCCGAGCACGCGGAACGACGACGCCTCGATGCGCGAGTTGGAGAGCACGGGAATCTCGACGACGGCGCCGGGGGCGAAGCGCAACGGGTCTGCCTGCAGCAGCAGGCCGAGCTGGACGAATACCGACAACCGGTCCTGCACGCCCGGCGGCAATGCCGCTTCCGCACCCGAGGCGAAGCGCACGCTTTCGGTGCCGGCGTCGAGCACGGCTTCCTTCTCGCTGCGCTCGCCGCGCCGCTCGCGGTAACGCTCGGGCTGCAGCCCGGAAGTCGACACGCGGCCGCTGCTCTCCTGCAGCAGCGTGCCGCGATAGATCCACGAGACGATGCCGGTGGCGCGCCCCTCGCTGTGCAGCCGGTAGCGATGGTCGTCGATCTCGTAGCGCTGCTCGAGCAGGGCGACGACGTTGCCGTCGGCCGGGTCGCCGTAGTGCACGCGGTAGCGCACGCTGCCGCTGGCGGGGGTCACGTGCACCGGCTTCGGCGGGGCGGATTGCGCTTCCCGGGGCACGGGCATCGCGGCAGTCGCGACCTCGTCGGGGGGAGCCGGCGCGGCATCGCCGCCGGAGCGCGCAGCCGCCGTTCCGGGCGCGGCAGCGGGCGGCGCGGCGAAGGCGAGGTCCACGTCGAGCGAATCGTCGAACTCGGGCAGCGCCACCGGGCCTCGCCAGGCGGCGGGATTCGGTGTCGGGGTGCGGGACGCCTGCGCGATGGGCGTGCCCGCCGCAGCGGGCCGCGCCGTGCGCTTCGGGGCGGGTCTGCGCGGCTTCGCGCTCGAAGCGGGCGCCGCACTCGCCGGCGCGCGGACCACCGGCGCCGGCACCGCTGCCGGCGGCGGTTTCGGCGGGGCGAGAGCGACGAGCCGCACCACGGCCGCCTCCGGAGGATCGGCCGCAAGCGGCGGCGTCGCCCGGCGCGCCGCGTTCCACACGGCCGCATGCATCGCCACCGAGAGCAGCACGAACAGCGCCGCGCCTGCCCGCGCCGACGAGCGCCGCACGCTCATGCGCTGCGCAGGCGCGCGAGGCGCGCGAGCACGATCGTCGCCATCGGAACGAAGAAGCCGATCGCGACGACGACCACCATCAGCTCGCCGAGCTGGCTGTAGTCGGCCGGCACCTTCACCGCGCCGCTCACCGGATCGCGCACCTCGCGGGTGACGAGGAACAGGTCGTTCAGGTACTGGGTGAACAGCTGCGAAGCCGACAGCGCGAGATTCGTGAACGAGGCCATCACGGCGAAATACGTGGCCTTCAGCTGCGCGGGAGCCGAATTCGCGATCCACGCGAGCATCGGCACCATCGCGATCTGTCCGAGCGGCGATTCGATCGCGGTGTCGACGAGCGCGATGAAGCGCGCATCCACGATGCCGCCGGTGTGCGCGGCGGTCCAGTGATGCAGCCCGTAGAACATGCCGACGATCGGCGCCGCCAGCAGCGTCGCCACCACCGTCAGCACGCCGACGATGTAGTAGATCGACCGCTCGGCCATGAAGCGGCGAAAGATGAACAGGCCCGCCAGCGTCAGCACGCTGCCGATGACGGCGAGCACCGACAGGAACTGCTGGTCGAAGCCGAGCACGTCGATCATCCACCAGGTCTGCCCGGCGCCCGGCGTGGGCAGCGCGCGGAAGACGAAGATGACGAGCGCGGTGCCGAGCAGCGTCTCGCGCGCCGCCGGGGCGAGGTCGCGCGTCAGGCGCACCATCAGCGTGACGACGATCGTCATCGAGACGACGAAGACGATCTCCTCGGCGGCCGGCACGTTGCCCAGCCCCACGCCGAGCGACAGCACGGCGAAGGCAAGCCCGCCGCCGAGCACCCACCAGTTCACCGGCGGGCGTTCGGCCTGCACGTCGAGTCGTCGGTGGATTTCGTCCTTCGGCACGCCCTGCCGCCGCAGGCGTCGTCCCTCGCGCCGCCGCAGCCACGACGCGAACAGCACGCCCGCCACCGACACGACCGGAATGATCAGCGCGTAGGCGTAGACGCGGATGTAGACCTCGAGTTTCTGCGCCTCGGGCAGCAGGTTCGCGTCGCGCAGCAGGAACACGTTGGCCAGCGCGACCAGCACCGATCCGCCGATGATCGCCACGCGCCCGAGCGTCTGCATCGTGGTGTGCATCGCGCGCACCCGCTCTTCGGGCAGCGGCTCGCCGCGCTCGTCGAAGCGCGGCACCGCCTCGACCGTCATCGCGTCGGCGACGACATCCTGCGTCACGTAGCCGATCGGCGCGAGCAGCGCCGCGAGCACGTACCACGATTCGGCCGACATGATCGCGCGCATGCGCTGCGGGTCGGCCAGCAGCCCGATCATCACGAAGAGGCTCGCCGCGATCAGCGAGGCGCCGAGCCAGACGAGCGCCGCCTTGTGGCGCCAGATCAGGTCGACGAGGTGGCCGAGCGGCATCTTCAACGCCCACGGCAGGCCCGCCCAGAAACCGAGCGCGGCGAGGAATTCCGCCGACAGCCCGAGATATTCCTTGACGAAGAAGGTGCCGACGATCGCCGTCAGCCCCGAAATGCCGGCGGCGACGTAGACCATCAGCGGCGGCAGGTACGACACGCGCATGTCGCGCGCGAGCGCGAGCACGTTGCGATCGAACCAGGCGCCGATCTGCGCGCCGGACGCCGGCCCGCGGCGCGGCGTCGAGCGCGGGGCGTGCATCGGCAGGATGCGCTTCAGGATTCGCCGCGCAGCGCGCGCGCGCGACGCTCGCGCCGGATGTCGCCCACGGTGGAGAACGAGAGCGCGGCGATCGCCACGCCGCAGACCACGGCGTTGATCGTCGCGACGCGCACCGGCGCATAGCCGAGCAGCCACGGCGACGCGAGCAGCAGCAGCCCGATCGCCAGGTTGCCCCACTCCTCGATGATCTCGGGATAGTAGAAGGCGTCGACCGCGAAAGTGACGATGGCCACGCCGGCGACCATCGCCGACCATGCGGCCGCCTGCGTGGTCTCCAGCCCGAGCACGAAAGGCGACGCCACGAGCCACAGCCCGAGGGCCACTTCGATGCGATCCTGCCAATGCGCCCTGATCATCGACTCCGTCCCGCGACTCTCGAAGCAGTGATGCACATTACCATGGCGGTCGCGCGCCTCCGAGCGACCGCCTCGACGCGGACGAGGACAGGCGCACACCGACCGATGGATCCGATCGAACCGCACCCGCCGATCGTCTTCGATGAGAGCGGCGCGCCCTTCAGCGCGCGCTTCGGCGACGTCTTCCGCAGCCGCAGCGGCGCGCGCGCCGAGGCGCGCGAGGTGTTCGTCGAAGGATGCGCGCTGCCGCAGCGATGGCGCGCGCTGCACCGGCCCGAGGCCCGCATCGCAAGGCCCTTCGCGGTGCTCGAGCTCGGTTTCGGCGCCGGGCTGAACTTCCTCGAGACGCTCGCGGCCTGGCGCGAAGCCGCGCCCTTGGGGCTGCGCCTGCATTTCGTCTCGATCGAAGCGCACCCGCTCACCCGTACGGACCTCGCGCGCGTGCACGAGGCGCTCGGCGCGGACGCCGCCGACGCCGCGCGCCTGCGCGCGCGCTGGCCGCTCGCGCTGCCCGGGATGCACGCGATCGAGTTCGACGACGCCGGCGTCGTGCTGCACCTGTGCCTGGGCGATGCGTCGCGCATGCTGGAAAAGCTGCAGATGGCGGCCGACGCGGTCTTTCTCGACGGCTTCGCGCCCGCGCGCAATCCGGCGATGTGGGACGAAGCGACGATGCGCGCGGTTGCGCGCCTCGCCCGCCCGGGCGCGCCCTTCGCGACCTGGACGGCGGCTGCGGCGGTGCGCGATGCGCTCGTCGCCGCCGGATTCGACGTCGAGCGCGTCGCCGGCCACGGGGGGAAGCGGCATCGGCTGCAGGGACGATATGCGCCGCGCTGGCGCAGCTTCCCTGCCCCGCCCGCGCCGCGCGATTGGCCGTCGAACGACGTGCTCGTCGTCGGCGCCGGACTCGCGGGCGCGGCCGCCGCCGCCGGCTTCGCGCGTCGCGGCTGGAACGTGCAGGTCGTCGAGGCGCAGGCGCTGCCGGCCGGCGGCGGTTCGGGACAGCCGCTGGCCGCCGACCACCTGCATCTGTCGATCGACGACAACGTGCTGGCGCGGCTCACCCGCGCCGGGCTTTCCGCCCGCGACTGGCTGGCCGACGACGGCACGCCCCCGCCCGACGGCAAGCTCGTGCTGGATGCCGACGACGAGCAGTCGGAGAAGCGGATCGCGATGCTCGCGGCGCTGCGCTTTCCCGCCGAATTCGCCCGGCACGCGGACCGGGCCGAAGCGAGCGAACTCGCCGGCGTCGCGCTGCCGCGCGGCGCGCTGTGGCTGCCTTGCGCGCACGTCGAGGACCCGCGCGCGCTGGTGCGGCGCTGGCTCGCCTGCGACGCGATCGCGCTGCGCACCGGAACGCGCGTCGAGCGCCTGGAGCGCGACGATCTCGGCTGGCGCGCGTTCGGCGCCGACGGCAAGGCGATCGCGCGCGCGGCGATCGTCGTGCTCGCCAACGCAGCCGACGCGCTGCGGCTCGGCGCCAGCTCGTCGATCCGGATGCGCGCGATGCACGGACAGAGCACCTGGCTTGCGCGCGAATGCCTGCCCGGGCTGCGCCGCGCGCTGAGCGGGCTCGCCTGGGCGGCGCCGGCCGAAGAGCGGATCCTCGTCGGCGCGACCTTCGAAGCCGGCGACTGCATCGGGTTCTCGCCGGAGGCCGATGCGAGCAACCTGCGACGCCTCGCGCGCATGTTCGCGGCATCGGCTGCGCAGACGGACGACTGGGCGCGCTCCGCGCGCAGCGCGTCGGTGGGCGTACGCTGGTCGAGCGCCGACCGCGTCGCGTCGATCGGCGAGATGCCCGACGAGGCGAGCGCCGGCATCGACGCCGAGCGGCTCGTGCGCGATGCGCGCCTCCCGCTGCCGCGGGCCCCCGGGATGTACGGCGCCTTCGGCCTCGGCGCGCGCGGCGTCCTGTGGGCCTGCCTGGCGGCCCGCTGCCTGCCGGCGCTGGCCGACGGCTCCCCGGCGCCGATCGAATCGGATCTGCTGCGCGCGATCGACCCGGCGCGCTTCCTGCGCCGGAAATTGCGAAAGGAAAGGGAACGGTGAAGGACGATCCCCGCACGAAGGACCTGCCCGCCTCGCTGCTGCGCGCGCTGCTCGCGGTCGTCGACACGCGCAACTTCTCGCGCGCGGCGCGCGAGCTGGGCACGACGCAGCCGGCGGTGAGCCTGCAGATCCGGCGCCTCGAGAAGCTGGTGGGCGCGACGCTGCTCGAGCGCACGACGCGCTCGGTCGAACCGACGGAAACCGCGCTGCGCCTGTTGCCGATCGCGCGCGAGCTGCTGCGGCTGCAGACGATCGTCCTCACGCGGATGGACGCGCCGGCGCTGTCGGGCGAAGTGCGCCTGGGCGCCGACGAGTCGGTGGCGCTCGGCCTGGGGCTGATCGAGACGGTTCGCGACTTCGCGCATGCCTGGCCGCAGGTCGAATTGCAGTTGCGCATCGACGACAGCGAGGCGCTGCACGAGGGCTTCGCGCAAGGCGGCTTCGATCTGCTGCTCGAGCACGCCGACGCCGCGACGGGCGGGGCCACCGTGGTCTCGCGCGAGCGGCTGCTGTGGTATGGACGCGCGATGCCGGCCACCGAGAACGCGCCCTGGCCGGTGATCGCGCCGCCGCGCGGCGGCGCGCTGCGCCGGCGCAGCGATGCGGCGCTCGCCGGCAGCACGGCGCGTCACCGCGTCGTGTTCGAGGCGCCGAGCCTGGCGATGTGCATCGAGGCGGCGCGTCGCGGACTGGGCATCGTCGCGCTGCCCGCCGACGTGGGCCGCGCGCACGCGCTCGACCGATCTCCGGCACGCGGACTGCCGGCGCTGGGCGCCACCACCGTGCTGCTGCGCCAGCGCGCCGACATCGGCGAGGCCGCGGTGGCGCTGCGCAACGCGCTACGGCAGGCGTCCGCCGTGCGGCGCACGCGCGGCCGGCCGCGCGGGCCCGATCGCTGAACGGGGAGCCGTTCCCGGCGCGCGCAGCATCCAGCGCGCGAGCGACCACTGCACGAGCCAGACGAGCCAGGCCGACCACAGCACGTGCGAGACGAAATGCGCCCCCTGCAGCACGCGCACGGCGCCGAGCAGCGTGCCCAGCGCAACCGACAGCGCGATCCAGCCGACGACCGCGATGCGACGCCGGCGGGCGACGGCGTCCGCTGTGCCGCTCTCGTTCACGCCCGACCTGGTGCCCGCGCCGGCGCCCGCCGCCAGCGCGAACGCGAACAGCGCGAAGCCGCCCGAAGCGTGTCCGGCGGGAAAGCAGGCGAGCGGCCGCGCTCCGGCCGGCGCCGGCTCGAACAGCCCGTAGCGTCGAACGCCGCCGCCGAACTCGGCGAGGTCCCACGGGCACGGCCGATCGGTCAACTGCTTGGCGAGCGACACCGCCGTCGGCGCGAGCAGCAGCGCGGCGAGCACGAAGCGCCAGCGCCGCGCGCGCGCCGTCGCGCGCGCGCGGCGGGCGACCTCCTTCGCGCGACGCGCCGCCCGCGCCTCGACGACCCAGCCGAGCGCCGCGACGACCGGGAACAGATAGAGCGCGCGCCGCGCCTGGATGTGCAGCCAGAACTCGAGCGCCGGATCTCGATGCCAGCGGAAGTCGCCGAGCGCCGGATCGAAGAGCGCACGCTGCACGCGCATGTCGATCGGAAACCATTCGAAGAGCGCAAGCAGGACGATCGCCGCGAGCGCGAACGCGGCGAGAACCGGATAGGTGCTCCGGCGGCGCTCGAAGAGAAGCGGGCCGCCGGTATCTGCCGCCACCTCCGCCGTCATCGCGTGCGCGTCGCGTCCGGCGGGGAAGGCGCATCGATCAGCGCGATGCCCGCATCCGGCCGATGGCGCCCGGCCTGGACGATCGTGTCGGCGAGCTGGTACTGCGCGATCGCGCGATCGGCTTTCGACGAGTCGACGGCAACGATGCGCGGGCTGCCGTCGCCGGCGATCCGGTACTGCTCGACGCGCCGGCGCGGCGAGAGCACGACGAGGTCGCGCTCGCCGCGCTCGCCGGGCGTGAGCACGCCGATCTCCTGGTAGTTCCCGAGGAAGGCGCGCTCCAGCGGGTGCGCGACGAAACGATCCTGGCCGAAGAATCGGCCGCCGTCGTCGACGCCCAGCAGCGCGGTGATCGTCGGCGGCAGGTCGATCTGGCTCGACAGCGCGGAGATCTCGCGCGGCGCCAGGTGCCCGGGCCAGTAGAGGATCGCCGGGATCCGGTAGCGCTGCGGCGGAATCCGCGTCTTGCCGGCGACCGAGCCGCAGTGGTCGGCGACGATGACGAACAGCGTCTGGTCGAACCAGGGATGGCTGCGCGCCGCCTCGATGAAGCGGCCGATCGCCCAGTCGGTGTACTTCACGGCGCCGCTGCGGCCGGTCTTCGACGGGATGTCGATGCGCCCTTCCGGATAGCTGTAGGGGCGGTGATTCGACGTCGTCATCAGGTGCAGCAGCTGGCGGCGGCCATGGCTCGCCGCGCGGTCCATCTGCCCGAGCGCGTCGTCGAACAGGTATTCGTCGGCGATGCCCCAGATGTTGGCGAAACCGACGCGGTCGCGCGGGATGTCGCTGCGATCGCGCACCCGGTAGCCGTTGGCGCCGAAGAACTCGTTCATGTTGTCGAAGTAGCCGTAGCCGCCGTACAGGAACGTCGCCTCGAAGCCGTGCTCGCGCAGCACGGAGCCCAGCGTCTGCAGGCCCGCGCTGTCGGGGCGGCGCACGAGCGACTGGCCGGGCAACGGCGGCAGTCCGGCGGAAAGCGCCTCGAGCCCGCGAACCGTCCGCGTGCCGGTCGCGTACAGCTCGGTGAAGGAGACGCCCTCGCGCGCGAGACGATCGAGGTTGGGCGTCAGCCCGTTCGGATTGCCGAACACGCCCAGATAGTCCGCGCTCAGGCTTTCGACCTGGATCACGACGACGTGCCGCGGCCGCTCGCGCGCGGCTCGCGTGGCGACCCGCTCGATCGAGGGCGCGGGCTGCGGCCGGGGCCAGGGTCCGGCCAGGCGAAGCGCGCGCGCATCGTCGATCGTCGCGTAGAAGCGGCGAAACGACAGCTCGTTGTCGCGGTACGCGGCGACGAAGCTCGCCGGCCCGTTGCGCGCCAGCTCCTGCGCGGGAACGTCGGCGTGCAACGAAGGCGTCGACTCGGTACCGTCGTCGAGCGCGATCGCGGCCCGCCCGGCGAACGCGGCAACGACGATCGCCGACGACGACACGAGCAGGCGCCTTCGCCACGACCACGCCGGCTGCAGCCGAAGCGGAAACGACCGCGCCAGCAGCAGCGCGCCGGCCGCTCCGGCCGCCGCCACCGCCGCGAGCAGCGGCACGAGGGGATACGATTCGCGGATGTTGCCGATGACCTCGGTCGTGTAGACCAGGTAGTCGACGGCGATGAAGTTGAAGCGCACCGAGAACTCGTCCCAGAACAGCACCTCGGCGATCGCGACGAATGTCGCTGCCGACGCGAAGACCGCGAGGCGCGCGGCGCGCGCCGCTCGCGAGCCCCGCGGATGCCGCGCACCGCCGTGCACGAGCGCGCGTACGGCGAGCAACGCCGACGACACCGAGGCGGCGAGCAGCGCGTCGATCGCCAATCCGCGCCCGAAGACCGCGAGCAGCGGGAAGGGATGCGCATCGAGCTCCGGCCAGGCGAGCGCGGCCAGCACGACGCGGGTCGCCGTCCAGGTGACGACGAGCAGCGCGAAAACGGCAACGGCGTCGACGCTGGCCTGATGGGAGATCGACGGCGTGCGACGGACAGGCGGGGATACGGGCATGCCCGCCACGATGCGCGACGGCGCGTGAGCGTCGGCACGGCAGGATGTGAGAAAAGCGTGAGCGCCGGACGGCGCCCCGCAGCTTCAGGCCAGGCTCACCGTCACCCGGGTTCCGCGGCCGAGGTCGCTGTCGATCGCGATCGTCCATCCCGCGCCTTCGCAGATGCGCTCGACGATGCTCAATCCCAGTCCGATCGACGAGGGCTCGGCCTCGCCCGCCCGCCGCCGCTGCGCCGGCTCGCTCGTCGCGTCGAAACCGCGCCCGTCGTCCGACACGACGAGCGTCGACGCATCGAGCCGCACTTCCACCTGCGTTCCGCCGCTGTGCCGGATCGCGTTGCGCACGAGGTTCACCAGCACGATCCACAGCACGTCGCGGTCGGCGCGCACCGATGCGTCCGCGCCGGCCGACGCGCGCAGCGCGATCGAGCGCGCGCGGGCCTCCGCGTCCAGATGCGCGAACACGTCGTCGACGAGCGATGCGACGTCGGTCGAGGAATTCGCGCCCGAGGCGGTTCCGCGCGCGGCTCGCAGCAGGGCCGTGGTCAGCCGCGTGATCTCGGCAAGGCTCGCGCGCAGCTGGGCGGCACGCGCGCGCTGCTGCGCGTCGAGCGGCCCCGCCTCGAGCAGGTCGAGCGTCGATACCGCCTGCATCAGCGGCGTTCGCAGCTCGTGACTGGCCGCGGCGGAGAACGCGCGCTCGCGCGCCAGCGCCGCATCGAGCCGGCGCCGTCGCTCGTCGAGCGCGGCCGCCAGCTCGGCCGACTCGGCGTGTCGCGCGAGCCCGAGCAGCGGGGCCGGGCTCGCCGCCCCGCGGTCGTTTCGCACTTCCCGCGCCAGGCGCTCGAGGTCGTCGGTGAAGCGGCGGGCGACGCGATCGCTTCCGGCCAGCACGACGAGCGCGATCACGATCACCGATGCGGCGAGGATCGCGGCGACGTTGCGCTCGCGCTGCTCGTGCTCGGCGACGTCGTAGACGAGGTAGAAGCGCCGCCCGTCGCGCTCGCCGACGGCGATGTGATACTCGACTCCGGGCGAAGGGAAGATCTCGTAGGCGCCGGAGGCCTGCGGCAGGCGCAGCAGGTATTCGGGCAGCGGTTCCTCCTCGCCGGGTCCGGTGACGTAGAGCCGCATGTCGGGCGTGTTGGGCGCGGCGAGCGCCGGATCGCGTGCGTACTGCGCAATGCTCAGGCGCAGCTGCTCGGCCGCGATCGCGTCGATCACCTGCTCCTCCCAGCGCTCGGCGCTCCAGTAGACGAACGCCGCCTGCCCGACGGCGACGACGAGCGCGAGCGCCGTGAGCAGCCAGGCCAGGCGCCGGCGCAGCGACGCGGGCGCTGCGCCGCGCCGGCTCATCGCGCGCGCCTGCTGGCGCAGCTCGTGGGTTGCGTCTCCCGAGCGCGCCTCATGACGTGCGTCTCATTGCGTGCGCAACCTGTAGCCGTGTCCGTGCAGCGTCTCGATCGGATCGAGCGTGCTGCCGGCCTGCGCGAAGGCGCGCCGCGTCGCGGCGACGAGCGTGCGCAGCGCCTCGTCGCGAAAGGCGTCCTCGCCCCAGATCGCGCGTTCGAGCGTCTCGCGCGAGAACACCTTGTCGGGCCGTTCGGCGAGCAGCTCGAGCAGGCGCAGCGGCTTGGGCGGCAGGCGCAGCTCGAGATCGTCGACGCGCACGCTGCGCGCTTCGCGGTCGATGCGGATGCGGCCCGCGACGATGACGCCGGTGAGCGCGCGCCCCTGCGCGCGTCGCAGCAGCGCCTCCACGCGCACGGCGAGTTCCGGAAGCTCGAAGGGCTTGACGAGGTAATCGTCGGCCCCGGCATCGAAGCCGGCGAGCTTGTCGTCGAGCTCGTCGCGCGCGGTGAGCATGATCACCGGCGCGTCCTCGTGCAGCTCGTTGCGGAAACGCCGGCACCATTCGAGACCGTCGAGCCGCGGCAGGTTCAGGTCGAGCACGACCAGTTCGGGCGCCTGCCGCACGGCGAGCGCCAGGCCGAGGTAGCCGTCGCCCGCGTAGTCGCAGGCGTGCCCGCGCCGCTGCAGGAAATCGCAGACGTTGGCGCCGATCACCGGATCGTCTTCGATGACGAGGATCCGCGCCACGGGCGTCGCTATTCGATGCCCTGGCTGGCGAGATACGACTCGTAGTCGCCGCGCCAGTCGACGATCTCCCCGCCCGTGCGCACCTCGATGACGCGCGTGGCGACTGCGTCGACGAACTGGCGGTCGTGCGAGACGACGAAGATCGTGCCCGGATATTTCTCGAGCGCGTACTGCAGCGACTCGATCGACTCCATGTCGAGGTGGTTGGTCGGCTCGTCGAGCATCAGCACGTTGTGCCGGCCGAGCATCAGCCGCCCGAAGCTCATCCGGTGCATCTCGCCGCCCGAGAGCACGCGCACGGGCTTGCGCACCTCGTCGCCGGAGAACAGCATGCGCCCCAGGATGCTGCGCAGCGTCTGCTCGTCGTCGCCCGGCTGCGTGTAGTACGACAGCCATTCGGTGAGCGTGCGGTCGGATTCGAAATCCGGATGCACGTCCTGCGCCATGTAGCCGACGTCGGCGTTCTCCGACCAGCGCGCCTCGCCCTCGGTGGGCGCCAGGCCCCCGCCGCGGGCCGGTGCCGGCCCGCCGCCGGGCGCGACGCCGCCGCGTTCGGCGCCGAGCATCGCGCGCAGCAGCGTCGTCTTGCCCGCGCCGTTGGCGCCGACGATGGCGACGCGATCGCCCGCATCGAAGATCGTCGAGAAGCCGGAGAACACCGGCGCATCGGCGCCCGGGTAGCGGTAGCCGAGGTTCTCCACCTCGAGCGCCTGCCGGTGCATCGGCTTGACCTGCTCGAAGCGGATGTACGGGCTCTGCCGCGACGAAGGCTTCACCTCGACGGTCTCGCTGCGGATCTTGGCGATCAGCTTCTGGCGCGAGGTGGCCTGGCGCGCCTTCGCCTTGTTCGCCGCGAAGCGCTGCACGAACTCCTGCAGATCGGCGATGCGCTCCTTCGCGCGATCGTTCGCCGACACGAGGCGCTGGCGCGCCTGCGCCGACGCGAGCATGTAGTCGTCGTAGTTGCCCGGGTAGACGCGCAGCTCGCGGTAATCGAGGTCGGCCATGTGCGTGCACACGGCGTTCAGGAAGTGGCGATCGTGCGAGATGATCACCATCGTCGAATCGCGCTCGTTCAGCACCGACTCGAGCCAGCGGATCGTGTCGATGTCGAGGTTGTTCGTCGGCTCGTCGAGCAGCAGCACGTCGGGGTCGGAGAACAGCGCCTGGGCGAGCAGCACGCGCAGCTTCCAGCCCGGAGCGATCTCGCGCATCGGCCCCGCGTGCTGCTCGACCGGAATGCCCAGCCCGAGCAGCAGCTCGCCCGCGCGCGCTTCGGCCGTGTAGCCGCCGTACTCGGCGAACTTCGCCTCCAGCTCGGCCGCGTGCATGTAGTCGTCTTCGCTCGCCTCGGGGTTCTCGTAGATCGCGTCGCGCTCGCGCATCGCCGCCCACATCTCGGCGTGCCCCATCAGCACGACGTCGAGCACGCGCTCGTCCTCGTGGGCGAACTGGTCCTGGCGCAGCTTGCCCAGCCGCACGTTCGGCTCGAGCACGACCTGTCCGCTCGACGGCTCGAGGTCGCCGCCGAGGATCTTCATGAAGGTGGACTTGCCCGAACCGTTCGCGCCGATCAGGCCGTAGCGGTTGCCGTCGGCGAACTTGACGTTGACGTTCTCGAACAGGGGCTTGGCCCCGAACTGCATCGTGATGTTGACTGCGGAAAGCATTCGATGTGTCCGGCCCGCGCGAGCGGGCGCGAGAAGGGTTCAGCCCACCCAGACGCGGGCGTTGCGGAACAGGCGCATCCACGGCGAGTCTTCGCCCAGCGACGGATCGCGCCAGCTCATCTGGATCGTGCGGAAGACGCGCTCGGGATGCGGCATCAGGATCGTTGCGCGGCCGTCTTCGCTGGTGAAGCCGGTGAGGCCGCCGGGCGAGCCGCCCGGGTTCGCCGGGTAGCGCTCGGCCGGCGTGCCGTCGTTCTCGACGAAGCGCAGCGACGCGCGCGCGCGACCGCGCTGCTCGTCGGAGGCGAACTGCGCACGCCCTTCGCCGTGCGCCACCGCGATCGGCATGCGGCTGCCCGCCATGCCGGCGAACAGCACCGACGGCGATTCCAGCACCTCGACCATCGAGAAGCGCGCCTCGTACTGCTCGGAACGGTTGCGCACGAAGCGCGGCCAGGCGGCGGCGCCCGGAATGATCGACTTCAGCTGCGACAGCATCTGGCAGCCGTTGCACACGCCGAGCGTGAAGGTGTCGGGCCGCTGGAAGAAGAGCGCGAACTGCTCGGCCATCTTCGCGTTGTACAGGATCGATTTCGCCCAGCCGCTGCCCGCGCCGAGCACGTCGCCGAACGAGAAGCCGCCGCAGGCAACGAGACCCCGGAAGTCGTCGAGCCGGTGCCGGCCGGCGAACAGGTCGGTCATGTGGACGTCGAAGCTTTCGAAGCCCGCGCGGTCGAAGGCGGCCGCGATCTCGGTCTGGCTGTTGACGCCCTGCTCGCGCAGGATCGCGATGCGCGGACGCGCGCCGCGCGCGAGGTACGGCGCGGCGACGTCCTCGGCCGGATCGAAGCGCAGCGCCACGTGCAGGCCCGGATCGTCGCTTCCCTCGATGCGCTCGAACTCCTCGATGACGCAGTCGGGATCGTCGCGCAGCGACGCGATGCGCGCGCTCGTCTCGCTCCAGATGCGCTGCAGCGTGGCGCGCGAGCGGCGATACACGCGCCGGCCGTCGCGCCAGATGTCGATCGTGTCGTGCGCCTGCGGCTTGCCGATCACGTGCGACATCGTCGACAGCCCGTGCTCGCGCAGTACGCCGAGCACCGCGTCGCGCGCTTCGGCGCGCACCTGCAGCACGGCGCCGGGCTCCTCGCAGAACAATGCCTGCAGCGTACGCTCGTCGCGCTGCACGGCGACCTGCTCGGGCCGGATCTTGTAGTCGCCCCAGTCGGCGACGAGCGGGTCGATCGTCAGCAGGTCGACGTTCAGCCCGACCCCGCAGTGTCCGGCGAAGGCCATCTCGCAGACCGTCGCGAAGACTCCGCCGTCGGAGACGTCGTGGTAGGCGAGCAGCTGCCCGTCGGCGTTCAGCTGCTGGATCGCCGCGAAGAAGCGCACGAGGCGCTGCGGATCGTCGAGGTCGGGCGCCTCGTGGCCGACCAGGCCCCAGGCCTGCGCGAGCGCCGAGGCGCCCATGCGCTTGCGGCCCGCGCCGAGGTCGACGAGGATCAGCACCGAATCGACGTCGCGTGCGAGCTGCGGCGTGAGCACGCGTCGCGCATCGCTCACCGGCGCGCAGCCGGTGACGACGAGCGAGACCGGCGCGAGCACCTCGTGCACTTCGCGCGGACCCGGCACGGCCCCGTTCGCGCCCCCCCCGCCCGCGCCGTCCGACTGCGAGCCGCCGCCCTGCCAGCGCGTGCGCATCGACAGCGAATCCTTGCCGACCGGGATCGCCAGCCCGAGTTCGCGGCACAGCGCCGCGCAGGCCTCGACCGCATCGAAGAGGTCGGCATCTTCGGCCGGATCGCCGCAGGCGGCCATCCAGTTCGCCGACAGCTTCACCCGTTCGAGCGACCCGATCGGCGCCGCCGCGAGATTCGTCACCGTTTCGGCGACGGCGATGCGCGATGCGGCGCGCGGATCGATGACGGCCAGCGGCGTGCGCTCGCCCATCGCCAGCGCCTCGCCGCGGTAGCCGTCGTAATCGACGAGGCCGACCGCGCAGTCGGCGACCGGCACCTGCCACGGACCGACCATCGGATCGCGAGAGCACAGTCCGCCCACGCTGCGGTCGCCGATGGTCACGAGAAAGGCCTTGCTCGCCACCGAAGGCATGCGCAGCACGCGCTCGATGGCGTCTTCCAGCGCGATTCCGGCGAGATCGAGCGGCGCGAGCGCGCGCGCGCGACGCCGCGCATCGCGATGCATGCGCGGCGGCTTGCCGAGCAGCACGTCGATCGGCATGTCGACCGCGAGTTCGGTGGCGGTGGCGCCTGCCTCGCGCTGCGCGCGGTCGGCCCCCGCCTCGACGACGAGCTGCCGGTCGCCGGAGACGGTGCCGACCACCGCGTAGGGGCAGCGCTCGCGCCGGCACAGGTGATCGAAGAGCGCGAGCGAATCGGGCGCGATCGCGAGCACGTAGCGCTCCTGCGATTCATTCGACCAGATCTCGGCCGGCGACAGGCCCGATTCCTCGAGCGGCACCTTGCGCAGGTCGAAGCGCGCGCCGCGCCCCGCGCCGTAGACCAGCTCGGGAAACGCATTCGACAGCCCGCCCGCGCCGACGTCGTGCAGCGACAGGATCGGGTTGCGCTCGTACAGCTCCCAGCAGCGATCGAGCACTTCCTGCGCGCGGCGCTGCATCTCGGGATTGCCGCGCTGCACCGAGTCGAAGTCCAGTTCGGCGGTGTTCGTTCCGGCGCCCATGCTCGACGCCGCGCCGCCGCCCAGGCCGATGCGCATGCCGGGGCCGCCGAGCTGCACGAGCAGCGTGCCGGGCGGCAGATCGAGCTTGTGCGTGAGCGCGTCGTCGATCGCGCCGACGCCGCCGGCGATCATGATCGGCTTGTGATAGCCGCGCACGCGGCCCTCGACCGGCTGCTCGTAGGTGCGGAAGTAGCCGAGCAGGTTCGGCCGGCCGAATTCGTTGTTGAACGACGCGCCGCCGATCGGACCCTCGATCATGATCTGCAGCGGCGAGGCGATGCGATCGGGCGCGCCCGGCCCGCCCTCCTCCCACGGCTGCACGTAGCGCTCGATGCGCAGGTTCGAGACGGTGAAGCCGGTCAGGCCGAACTTCGGCTTCGCGCCGCGCCCCGTGGCGCCCTCGTCGCGGATCTCGCCGCCGGCCCCGGTGGAGGCGCCCGGAAAGGGCGAGATCGCCGTCGGGTGGTTGTGCGTCTCGACTTTCAGCAGCGCGTGCGTGCGCCGCTCGCCCGAGACGTAGCGACCGTTGGCGGTGGCGTCGGGATGGAAACGCCGCGCCGCGCCGCCTTCGAGGATCGCCGCGTTGTCGGCGTAGGCCACGACGGTGCCGCGCGGGTTCGCCGCATGCGTGCTGCGGATCATGCCGAACAGCGTCTCGTCGCGCGGCTGGCCGTCGATCGTCCAGCTCGCGTTGAAGATCTTGTGCCGGCAGTGCTCGGAGTTCGCCTGCGCGAACATCATCAGCTCGACGTCGGTCGGGTCGCGACCGGCGGCGACGAAAGCGTCGAACAGATAGCCGATCTCGTCGTCGGACAGCGCCAGCCCCAGCTCGCGGTCGGCGCGCACGAGCGCCTCGCGCCCCTGCGCGAGCACCGGCACGTGCCGCATCGGCTTGCCGGGCAGCGAGGCGAACAGCTCGCGCGGATCGGGCGGCGCGAGCAGCAGGCTCTCGGTCATCCGGTCGTGCAGCACGGCGCCCAGGCGCGCGAGCATGTCGTCTTCGATCTGTGCGCCGCGCAGCAGGCCGCCGAGCTTGGCGCGCGCCTCGATCCGGTATTCGATGCCGCGCTCGATGCGGCGCACGCCGTCGAAACCGCAGCTGTGCGCGATGTCGGTCGCCTTGCTCGCCCACGGCGAGACGGTGCCGATGCGCGGCACGACCCACAGGGGTTGCCCGGCGGCGTGCGCCGCCGAGGCGTCGCCGGGCAGCGCCTCGAGCAGCTCGACGAGGCGCGCGCGCGTGTCCGGCGTCGGCTCGGCGTCGAACCAGGCGAAATAGCAATGGCGCGCGTGCACGGCGCCTGCGCGCGGGTCGATCGCGGCGAGGCGCTCGAGCAGCCGGGCGAGACGAAATGCGGACAGGGCCGGTGCACCGGCCAGCGTCAGGTAGGCGGACATCGGGTGGGCGGGGGGCGCGCGAAGCGGCGCGCTACGGGGCGTGCGCGACGCCTGCCATTATAGGTGCTGGCACCGTCGGAGACCCGCGGCTCAGCCGGAGCCGACGCCGAATCCCCCGCCGCCCGGCGTCTCGACGACGAAGGTATCGCCGGCGTCGAGTTGCGCCGAATCGGCGTGACGCAGCCGCTGCACGCGCCCGTCCGCGCGTTCCACGCGATCGACCCCCGGCGCCCCGGCTGCGCCGCCCGCCGCACCGAAGGCCGGATGCACCCGCCCGTTGGCGAGGATCGACGCCGTCATCGGCTCGAGGAAGCGGATGCGCCGCACCGCGCCGTTGCCGCCGCGCCAGCGCCCTTCCCCGCCCGACCCGGGCCGGATCTCGAAGCTCTCCAGCCGCACCGGATAGCGCGTCTCGAGGATCTCCGGGTCGGTGAGCCGCGAATTCGTCATGTGCGTCTGCACGACCGAAGTTCCGTCGAAGCCGCCGACGAGCCTGCCCTGCCCGTCGAAGCGCCCGCCCGCCCCCGAACCGCCCGAGATCGTCTCGTAGTACTGATGGCGCTCGTTGCCGAAGGTGAAGTTGTTCATCGTCGGCGCGCTCGCCGCCATCACGCCGAGCGCTCCGTACAGGCAGTTCGTGATGCACTGCGAGGTCTCGACGTTGCCGGCGACCACCGCCGCCGGATGGCGCGGATTGAGCATCGAGCCTTCGGGCACGCGCACTTCGATCGGCTTCAGGCAGCCGTCGTTCATCGGGATCTCGTCGTCGACCAGCGTGCGGAACACGTAGAGCACCGCGGCGGTCGTCACGGCCAGCGGCGCGTTGAAGTTGTTCGGCTGCTGCGGCGAGGTGCCGGCGAAATCGACGATCGCCGAGCGCCGTTGCCGGTCGACCGAGATGCGCACGCGGATCGTCGCGCCGTTGTCCAGCGGCAGCGCGAACTCACCGTCGTGCAGCGCGCCGATCACGCGGCGCACCGACTCCTCGGCGTTGTCCTGCACGTGCCGCATGTAGGCGTGCACGACGTCGAGGCCGAACTGCGCGACCATCTTCGTCAGCTCCTCGCGCCCCTTCTCGTTGGCGGCGATCTGCGCGCGCAGGTCGGCGATGTTCTGCTCGGGATTGCGCGCGGGGAAAGGCGCGCAGCGCAGCGCCTCGCGCATCTCGTCCTCGCGCATGCGTCCGTTGCGCACGAGCGGGAAGTCGGTGAGCAGCACCCCTTCCTCGTCGATGTGCGCGCTGTCGGGCGGCATCGAGCCGGGCGTCCTGCCGCCGACGTCGGCGTGGTGTCCGCGCGAGCCGACGAAGAAGAGGATCTCGCGGCCCGCGGCGTCGAACACCGGCGTGATCACCGTGATGTCGGGCAGGTGCGTGCCGCCGGCGTAGGGGTCGTTGAGCACGTAGACGTCCCCGGGCGCCAGCGGCGCCCGGTCGGCGTCCCCCGGCGCCAGCGACGCCCGGTCGGCATCCCCGGGCGCCGCCGGATCGCGCACGGCGTGCGCCTCGATCACCGCGCGCACGCTCGCGCCCATCGAGCCCAGGTGCACCGGCATGTGCGGCGCGTTGGCGACCAGGTGCCCCTGCGGATCGAAGATCGCGCACGAGAAGTCCAGGCGCTCCTTGATGTTCACCGAATGCGCGGTGTTCTGCAGCCGGTAGCCCATCTGCTCGGCGATCGACATGAACAGGTTGTTGAAGATCTCGAGCATCACCGGATCGGCGTCGGTGCCGACTGCCACGCGGCGCGGACGCGCGACGTGCCGCTCGAGCACGAGGTCGCCCCCCGACGACAGTTGCGCGCGCCAGCCGGGCTCGACGACGGTGGTCGCATTCGCTTCCGCGACGATCGCCGGGCCGTCGATCGCATCACCGGCGATCATCCGCTCGCGATCGAAGAGCGGCGCCTCGCGCCAGTCACCCTCGACGAAGACGCGCACCGTGCACTGCGCCTCCAACGCTCCCTCGCGCACGCGCGAAGGCGCCGGCGTCGAACCCGCTCCCGCCTGCCCCGCCGCCCGCCCCGCAACCTCCGCGACGACCGACTCGACGACCAGCGCGCGCCCGGGCAGCAGGAACGCGAAACGCTGGCGATACGCCGCCTCGAAAGCCGCGCGCATCGATCCGGCTTCGCCCCAGGGCACCGGCAGCGCGGTGTCGGTACCCTCGTAGCGCAGCAGCGCGCGCCGCGCAACGCGCAGCGAATCGGCGGTCTCGCCCTGCGCGTGCAGCTCCTCGCGCGCCGTGCGCTCGAGCGCATCGAGCTGGCTGCCCGCCGCCGCGAGCCCTTCGTCGTCGAAGCGGCGCTCGACCGACTGCTCGCGCATCGCGACCGGCTCGGCCAGCCCCATGCCGTAGGCCGACAGCACGCCGGCCAGCGGATGCACGAGCACGCGCGACATCGCCAGCGCATCGGCGACGCCGCAGGCGTGCTGCCCGCCCGCTCCGCCGAAGGTGGTCAGCGTGTAGCGCGTGACGTCGTAGCCGCGCTGCACCGAGATCTTCTTGATCGCGTTGGCCATGTTCGCCACCGCGATGTCGAGGAAGCCCTGCGCGAGCGCCTCCGGGCCGATCGGCCGGCCGCTGTCGCGCGATACGAGCTGCGCCAGGGCCCCGAACTTCTCGCGCACGACCTCGGCATCGAGCGGCTGGTCGGCGTTGGGCCCGAAGACGTGCGGAAAGAAGGTCGGCTGGATGCGGCCGAGCATCACGTTCGCGTCGGTGACGGTGAGCGGACCGCCCTTGCGATAGCACGCCGGGCCGGGGTCGGCGCCCGCCGACTCCGGCCCGACGCGCATGCGCGCACCATCGAAATGCAGGATCGAGCCGCCGCCGGCGGCCACCGTGTGGATGCTCATCATCGGCGCGCGCATGCGCACGCCGGCCACCAGCGTGTCGAAGCTGCGTTCCAGCTCGCCGGCGAAATGCGAGACGTCGGTCGACGTGCCGCCCATGTCGAAGCCGATGACGCGATCGAAGCCGGCCGCGGCGCTCACGCGCGCCATGCCGACGATGCCGCCGGCCGGGCCGGAAAGGATCGAGTCCTTGCCCTGGAACGCGTGCGCGTCGGTGAGGCCGCCGTTGGACTGCATGAACTGCAGCCGCACGCCGTGCATCGCGCGCGCGACGCGGTCGACGTATCGGCGCAGCACCGGCGACAGGTAGGCGTCGACCACCGTCGTGTCGCCGCGGCCGACGAACTTGATCAGCGGCGAGACGCGGTGCGACACCGAGATCTGCGTGAATCCGACCTCCTGCGCGATGCGCGCCAGGCGCTCCTCGTGCGCCGGATGGCGATAGCCGTGCATCAGCACGATCGCGATCGCGCGCAGGCCGCGCGCGCAGGCGGCCGCGAAGGCTTCGCGCGACGCTGCCTCGTCGAGCGCGCGCACGACGCTGCCGTCGGCGCCGACGCGTTCGTCGATCTCGACGACCTCGCGATACAGCATCTCGGGCAGCACGATCTGCCGCTCGAAGAGCTTCGGCCGGTTCTGGTAGGCGATGCGCAGCGCGTCGCGAAAGCCGCGCGTGACCGCCAGCAGCAGCGGCTCTCCGGTGCGCTCCAGCAGCGCGTTCGTCGCCACCGTCGTGCCCATCTTCACGACCTCGACGCGCTCGGGCCCGATCGCCTCGCCTGCGCCCAGCCCCAGCATGCGGCGGATTCCCTCCACTGCCGCGTCCTCGTACTGGCCCGGGTTCTCCGACAGCAGCTTGGCGGTGGCGAGCGTGCCGTCGGGGCGTCGCCCGACGACGTCGGTGAAGGTGCCTCCGCGATCGATCCAGAACTGCCAGCGACTCATCGCGCCCTCGCACTGCGGTTACGTTGACAATGTATCGCACGGCTTCCTAAGCTTCGCGAGCCGCAGGAGGCGCACGGGCGGAACCGCCTGGTGCATGCGAAGATCCGCGGCAGAACAACAGAAACCGAACCGGAGGCCCCATGAGAGTCGTACCCGTACTGTCCGCCGTCGCGCTGGGCATCGCATCCTCGGCCGTGCTCGCGCAGGCGAAGTGGGATCTGCCGGCCGCGTATCCGGCGAGCAATTTCCACACCGAGAACCTGATGCAGTTCGCCGCCGACGTCGACAAGGCCACCGGCGGCAAGCTGAAGATCACCGTGCACGCGAACGCGTCGCTCTTCAAGGCGCCCGAGATCAAGCGCGCCGTGCAGACCAACCAGGCGCAGATCGGCGAGATCCTGATCTCGAACTTCTCGAACGAGAACCCGCTGTACGGCATCGACGTGCTGCCCTTCCTCGCCACCAGCTACGAGGCGGCGCGCAAGCTCGACCGCGCGGCGCGGCCTGCGCTGGACAAGCTGCTCGCCGCGCAGGGGATGAAGCTGCTGTACACGGTCGCCTGGCCGCCGCAGGGCCTGTACTCGACGAAGCCGCTGCAGGCGGCGAGCGACCTGAAGGGAATGAAGTTCCGCTCCTACAACGCGGCCACGGCGAAGATCGCCGAGATGTTCGGCGCGCAGCCGGTGACGATCCAGGCCGCCGAGCTGTCGCAGGCGATGGCCAGCGGCGGCGTCGAGGCGTTCATCACTTCCGGCTCCACCGGATACGACACGAAGGCCTACGAGCACATCAAGTATTTCTACGACACGCAGGCCTGGCTGCCGAAGAACGCGGTCATCGTCAACCGGTCGGCCTTCGACAAGCTCGACAAGCCGGTGCAGGAAGCGCTGCTGAAGGCCGCGGCCGAGGCCGAGACGCGCGGCTGGAAG
>QEVN01000151.1 GCA_003576795.1 Burkholderiales bacterium | reverse complement strand
GGCCGCGAAGAAAGGCATCGTGCCAGTCGTGGATCTGCTGCGCGCGCAACAATGGCTGCGGCGCGCAGCGCGAGGACGAACGGGAGGGGGACACGCAGGCAGCTTCCGGAAGGCAGCGACTCCGTACTGCAATCGCAGTGCCAGCCGCAGCCGGCGCAACGGGAATGCCGGCTACGATGGAGCCTTCGGCCCGGCGGCACATGCGTCGGGCAACGTGAATGACAGAATCCGAAGCCCGCAACGCGCTGCTGCTGCGCGCATTCGAACTCGCCCCGGCCGGCGTCGTCCGATGGACCGACGACGATCGCGCGTGGGCGAGCCGCGCGGCCGCCGAGGTCGAAGGCGCGAGCGCGGCCGGCGAGCGCTTCGTCGCGCGCCGCGCGCAGCTCGCGCTCGAGCGGCTCGGCACGCGCGAAGCGATCGTGCGCCGCGCGCAGCGCGGCACCGACTGGCGTCCGTGGCTCGGCTGGGCGCTGCCGGCGATCGCACTCGCGGCAGGGTTGGCCACCGACGCGATCGGGCCGTCGCGGCACGTGAACGTGCTCGCCCCGCCGCTGCTGGCGGTCATGGCGTGGAACCTCGTCGTCTACCTGTCGCTCGCCGTGCACGCGCTGCTTCGTCGCAGCGGGCATCCGCAGCGCGGGGCCATCGCGCGTGCGATCGCTCGCGTGGCGCAGCGCGCGATCGTTCCGGGGCGCGACAACCGGGCCGCCGACGATGCCGGCGACGCGGGCGGACGCAGGCGCGCGCGAGGCGCCGTCATCGGCCGCTTCGCCGCCGACTGGGCGAAAGCGAGCGCGGGACTCACCGCCGTGCGCGTCGCGCGCGTGCTGCACGTCTCGGCCATCGCCTTCGCGCTCGGCGCGCTCGCCGGGTTGTACGTGCGCGGCCTCGTCTTCGAATACCGCGCCGGATGGGAGAGCACCTTTCTCGACGCGAACGCGCTGCACGCGGTGCTCGGCTTCGTGCTGAAGCCGGCGTCGCTGCTCACCGGAATCCCGCTGCCGGACGTCGCGCGTCTGGAAGCGATGCGCTTTCCGGAAACCGGCGGCGAACGCGCGGCGCCGTGGATCCACCTGTACGCGCTGATGGTCGCGCTGGTCGTCGTCGTTCCGCGTACGCTGCTCGCGCTGTACGACCGCGTGCTCGAGCACCGGCTGGCGCGCTCCTTTCCGCTGCCCGCCGCCGATCGCTATTTCGCGTCGCTGCTGCGCGAGCATTCGGGCGAGGCCGCGCTGGTGCTCGTGCTGCCCTGCCATTTCGCCCCGTCGCCGCAGTCGACGCTGACGCTGCGCGCCGTGCTGGGCGCCGTGTTCGGGCCGACGCTGAAGCTGGTCGTCGCGCCGGCGACAGACTACGGCGACGAGGAAAGCGTCGACGGCGCGTTCGCCTCGACGCCCGATGCGGCCGTCGTCCTCGCGCTCTTCTCGGCCAGCGCGACGCCGGAGGCCGAGACGCACGGCGTGTTCCTCGCCCGCATGCTCGCGCGTCGGCCGGCCGGCAGCGAACTGCTCGCCCTGGTCGACGAGTCGGCTTTCGCTTCGCGCTTCGGCGGCAGCGATCCGGTATCGCTGCGCCGGCGCGACGAGCGCCGGCAGGCCTGGAAGCGGCTGCTCGCCGCACACGAATGCCGTCCGGTTTTCGTCGATCTCGAGCGCGACGACGCAACCGAGGCCGGACGACGCGTGCGCGAGGCGCTCGATCGCCGGATCGCGCAACCGGTTTCCGCATGAGCGAAGGCCGAACGATCTCGCTGAGCCTCGTGTCGCACACGAACGTCGGCAAGACGACGCTGGCGCGTACGCTGCTCGGGCGCGACATCGGCATCGTGCGCGACGAAGCGCACGTGACCGAATCGGCCGAGGAGCACACGCTCGTGCAGACGCCGCAAGGCGATCGCCTCGCGCTGTGGGATACGCCGGGCTTCGGCGACAGCGCGCGCCTGGCGCGAAGGCTCGAGTCGGCCGGCGATCCGATCGGGTGGTTCGTCGGGCAGGTCTGGGACCGCTTCCGCGATCGGGCGCTTTGGGCCAGCCAGCAGGCCGTGCGCAACGTGCGCGAGCGCGCGGACGTGGTGCTCTACCTGGTGAACGCTTCCGAGCCGCTGGCGCAGGCGCGATACATCGACGACGAGATGCGCGTGCTCGACTGGATCGGCAAGCCCGTGATCGTGCTGCTGAACCAGCTCGGGCGACCGCGACCGGCGTCCGAGGAAGCGGCCGAGCTGGACGAATGGCGCCGCCATCTGTCCAGAGCCCGCCTGGTACGCACGGTGCTTCCGCTCGATGCCTTCGCGCGCTGCTGGGTGCAGGAAGCGACGCTGCTGCGCGCGATCGCCGACGCGCTCCCCGCCGAGTCGCGCGCGTCCTGCCGGCGCCTGATCGACGAATGGCTGAACGCGCGCCGGCACGTCTTCGACGCGGCCATCGACGTGCTCGCGCAGGCGCTCGCCCGGATCGCGATCGACCGTGAGGCGATCCGCGACACCGGAATGTTCGAGCGCCTGCGCGACGCCGCGCAGGCGCTCGCGCGTGCGCCGTCGGGCAACTCCGATACGGTGCCGGCCGCGCGGCGCCAGGCGATGCGCGCACTGGCGCAGCGCCTGGACGAGGCGCTGCGTTCGGCCACCGATCGGCTGATCGCGCTGCACGGACTCGGCGGACACGCGAGCGCCGAGATCATCGAACGCCTCGCCGGGCACTACGAGGTCAGCAGCCGGCTGCCCGAGGGCCGGGCAGCCGTGCTCGGCGGCGTCCTCACCGGCGCGCTCGCCGGATTGAAGGCCGACCTCGCCACCGGAGGCTTCAGCTTCGGGGCCGGGATCCTCGGCGGCAGCCTGCTCGGCGCGATGGGCGCATTCGGACTCGCGCGCGGCTACAACCTCGTGCGCGGCGGCCCTACACCGGCGGTTGCCTGGAGCGACGCGGTGCTCGACGAATCGACCGCAGCCGCGCTGCTCGCCTACCTGGCCGTCGCGCACTACGGACGAGGCCGCGGCGACTGGAGCGCCTCCGAACACCCGGCCCACTGGCGCGCGCTGGTGCAATCGGTGCTGAAGGCGCATCACGAGATCTTCGAGCACGCCTGGTCGCTGCGCGGCGAGGACGGCGCCGAGGGGATGCTCGCCTCGGCGCTGCGGCCGGCGCTCGCCGGCGCCGCGCTCGACGTGCTTGCCCGCCTCTATCCGGCGGGCGTGCGCGACTCGAGGCTCGTCGTCCCCGACCCGGCGCACGACGATGCCTGAACGGCACGCGCCCCGATCGCCGCGGGAGTCGCATTTGCTGCCGTTCGTCGCTTTCCGTGCGACACCCGGTTGCCGGCGTCCGGTGAAGGACGCAGCATTGCACTCACGCGCCGGCACTTGCCGGGCGTATACTTCTCGCGCTTTTTCGGGCGCCTGATCGACGGGCGCCGAGCCGAGTTCGCCGGAGTTTCGATCATGCGCTCGACCCGTTTCCCGATCGCCCGTCTCCTCTCCCTGGCCGTCGCCGCCGCGGCGGTTTCGCTGCCCCTGTCGACCTCGGCAGCCGACGAAGCCGAGGCCCCCAGCTTCAACCCGCACAACTTCAAGTTCCCGGCCGGCGTCTATCGCTGCGAGTTGAACCGCAGCGTCGACGTGGAACAGGTATCGCCCGACATGCAGAGCGCCGTGCTGCGCTTCGACAAGAAGGAATACCGGATGAAAGCGGTGCTAGCGCGCACCGGCGCGCTGCGCTACGAGGACCAGCAGTCGGGCCTCGTCTGAGAGAAGGGAGAAGGGGCAAACCAGCGCGGTTCCGTCGCGTCGCCGGCTTTTCCCCTTCCCCCTTCTCTATCGGGCAAACCCGCCCGATACTTGCGCAATCGCGCGATCGCCGAGACCGCCGGCCCCTATGTGCGCGAGTGCATCGTCATCGGCGATCGCCGGCGCTTCGTCCCGGCGCTGATCCAGATCGACTTCGACACGGTGTCGAATGGGCCGAGTCGCAGCGCATCGCGTTCACGCACTTCCGCTCGCTCGCCGAGCATCCGCGCGTACGCGTGCTGATCGAGCGCGAAGTGGAGCGCGCCAACGCGGGCCTCGCGCAGGTCTCGCAGATCCGCCGCTTCCGCCTGCTCACGAAGGAGCTGGGCCACGACGACGGCGAGGTGACGGCGACGATGAAGGGGTGCCGCGCCAGCCGCCGCCGCGGGACGGCTCCTCAGGCCGCCCCCGCCTTCGCGCGCTTTGCCTGCAGCCGCTGGGCGGTCTTCTCCAGCCCGACGACGAAGCGGCTGTGCTTGCCGCGCGCGACTTCCTCGACCGCATCGCGGGCCGAGAACTCGAAGGTGACCGCCGGGCCGTTGACTTCCGCCACCTTGACGGTGATCTCGACCCACATGCCGAGCAGCGTCGCGCCGACGTGATCGAATTCGACGCGCGTTCCCACCGAATCCTTGCCTTCGCCGATGTACGGAAGGATCAGTTCGCGGCAGGCGACTTCGACGTCGTAGAGCAGGCTGGGCGTGGAATATACGCGCAGATCCTCGCCCATGAAGCCGATCGTGCGGCCCTTGTCGACCTCGATGCGGGTGGTGGCGCTCAGTCCGGGTTTCAGTGCGTCGCTCACGTGCTTCCTCAGCTGTTGTTCCCGCCCGGTCGGCGGGTCTTCAGGTAATCGGCGTTGTGCCGCGCGTGGAAATAGCGCACCAGCGCCTTCGTGCCGCGCGTGCAGTTGCGAAAGCAGCACACGCCTTGATCCATCAGGCGGGCCGTCATCGCATCGTAGAGCCTGCCGCCGTCGACGATGCCGATCAGCGGCTTGTCGTGGCGCTCGACGAGCGGCGGCATCAGGTGGACCGTGCTCTTCGGATCGCTCAGGTCGTAGCCGGGGCGCAGCTTGCTCTGCTCGAGCGCGCGCACCGAGGGCGCCGTCGGATCGAGACCGACGATGACCGCGTCGATGTTCGGGTCCTGCAGGAAGGCGTCCGAGATCTCCAGGTGCGCTTCGTCGTCGGCGCCCGGGTTGATGTCGAGCGGGTTGCGCACCTCGACCAGCTGGTCGAGCTTCTTGGCCACCAGGATCTGCTCGATTCGCTGCACCGTCGCGTCCTCGAGCGCACCCATCTGCATCGCGAAACCGTCGGTCTCGATGTTGTCGGCCATCGCAACCGCTTCGAAACCGGCGCCGCTGATCGCGCCGAGCCGGTTGCCGCCCACCTTCTTGCCGTGCAGCGCGCCGGCGATGTAGAAGAGATCGTCGAAGGTGTCGAGGTCCTCGGCGACGATGGCACCGGCGTGCCGGATCACCGACTCGAAGAGCGCCAGCCCCCCGGCGATCGAAGCGGTATGGCCCATGACGCCGCGCTGGCCGGGCGCGGTGCGACCCGACTTGTAGACGACGATCTGCTTGCCGTTGAGCACCGCCTTGCGCACCGCCCTGGCGAAGTGCAGGCCGTCGAGGTCCTTGAAGCCCTCGATGTAGATGCCGAGCGTGTCGATTCCGGGCAGCTCGGCGAAGTAGCTCAGCATGTCGCCGTGGGTGAGATCGGTCTGGTTGCCCAGCGCGATCATGTAGGCCGGATCGAGCCACGGGTTCTGCGACAGCCGGGTGATCATGAAGGCGCCGCTCTGCGAGAGCATCACCGAGTTGCGCACCGGCTTCTTCTTCGGCTTGGGCAGCCGCTCGAGCGGGATGAACCAGGAGTCGTAGCGACCCGGATGCGACACCACGCCCAGGCAGTTGGCGCCGAGGAAGATCGGGCTGTCGGGCTTGCCGTGCGCGGCATTGATGCGCTCGGCCAGCGCCGCCGCCGGCTCGCGGCTCTTCTTCGTCTCGCCCATGCTGCCCGGGATCAGCATCACCGCCTCGACCGCGCCGGTGTCGATGATCTCGTCGACCAGCGCGTAGACCGCGCTGGCCGCCACCGCGACGATGAGCAGGTCGAGCTTGCCGTCGATCGCGGCGAGTCCCTCGACGCAGCGCACGCCGTCGATCTCGGTCTCGCCGGGCTTCAGGACCAGCAGCTGCTCCTTCGGAAAGCCCGAGCCGATCAGGTTGCGCAGGATGATGCGGCCGAAATTCATGCCGCTGCCCGAAACGCCGATGATGCCGATGCGCTCGGGGTGGATCAGCTTGTCGATCTTCGCCACGGGCCGCGGCAGCCGCGCGGGCTGCGGTGCGGAGAAGCTGCATCGGGCGCTGCGCACGAAGAGCCGGGACCCGGACTCGACGCAATCGAGTTCGAGCGCCTGCAGCACGAAGGAGGCGTCGGCTTGCCCGGGGGCGAAGGCGCGCGCGAGCCCGAGCAGCCGGGCGAAGCATTCCTCGAGCGCTGCCGCGGGCGCGGACCGGCCTTCGCGCTGCGCCACGGCGGCGATTCTCTGCCACGCCAGCGTGCGCTGGAACAGCCGCAGGAAGTCCGGCGCGTCGGTGAGCTCCGCGACGGCATAGACCGACGCGCGGTCGCGCCGGAACTGACCCTCGTCGAGTTCCGCCTCCAGCCCGCCGAAGCCGGCGCCGATCACCATGCCGAATTCACGCGTGCTGTTCAGCGTGATCCGCATTTCGGTGCCGCCGGTCGAACCGCCGGCCCGCTCGAGGCCGAGTCCAGCCAGCAGGCTGCTCAGCCCGGCGCCATCGAGGCTGTCGCGCCCCTGCCCGGCCGCTTCACGGAACAGTGCGGTTGCCTGCGTCGTAAGGGAATTGCTCACGTCTCGACCTTCCGTCCGAATCGCTTCGCTGCGAAGGGCGAACACTACCACGGGCGGAAAACCGCCCGAGACGGCGAGCGCCGGGCGTTCTCAGTACCAGTCGTTGAGCATCACGCCGAAGCCGATGCGACGCACGCGCGTCCGGTAGTCGAGCATCGATTCGCCGTAGCCGTCGAAGTACTGGACGTGCCAGCGCAGGTCGGGGCTGAAGCCGGTCGGCCGGCTCCAGTCGAGCTGCACGGCGCCCCGGCCCGAGCTCGCGAAGCTGCGGCGCATCGTCAGCGTGAAGTTGTGCACTTCGCCGACGTATCCGAGCTTCAGCTCGCCGTCGCCGACGTAGCGCTCGATGCCCGGGTTGTCGTCGCCTTCGGCCGCGCCCGGGTAGGGCTTGCGATCTTCGGGAATGCGCCACCACGGCCGCAGCCCCAGCCACCAGCCGTCGGGACGGTCGAAGCGGAAGTCGGCGAACAGCCGGTTCCAGCTGCGCGAGGCGTCGCCCGAGCGTCCGTTGGACTGGTGCACGAAGCCCGCGCTCGCCAGGCGCCAGTCCCAGCCGAGTACGCGGCGCTCGGGTTTCCACGCGGCGTACAGCTCGGGTTCATGGCTGTACTCGCGGAACGGACTCGAGAGATCGTGGTTGTAGGCCTGCCACCACGATTGCCCGGTATACGCGAAGAAGAGCGACAGGCGATCGTCGAGCAGCGGCGGCGCCAGCGCGAACTTGAAGCTGATCTGGAACTTGACTTCGTTGCGCTGAAGGTGCGCATCCGAAGCGGCGCTGGCCGGCGTCTCGAAGACGTGCGAGAACGGATCGATGTAGTTCGGCCGATGCGGCAGCAGCGCGAAGCGCTTGGCCCACACCTCGCGCTCCAGGGCCATGCGCCGCGCCACCGGAGAGAGCGGTCGCGCCGCAGCCGCCTCCTCCGGGGCCGCGGGCGAGGCGGCGAGCTGTGCCTGCTCCGCTTCCTGCGGCGGTTCCTGCGGCGGCCGCGATGGCGGCTCCGCCGGCCTGTCGAGGCTCGCGCACTGCCTGCGCACCGACTCGACGGTGGCATCGTCGGCGGAGCGCTGCAGCGCCGACAGCAGGCAATGTTCGGCAGCGGTCTGTGCGCTGGCGCCGGTCGAGCAGAAGGCGGCGGCAAGCGTGCCCGCGAGGCACGCGCGGGCGCAAGGGGAGATCGGCATCGCGCGATTGTGAAGCAGGCACCGCCGAGGCCTCGGCGGACACGCGTCAACGTACGCCGAGCGCCTCGCGCTGCATGCGCAGGTACACGTTGTAGGCGTTGCGCCGGTTCGCGTCTTCGAAGGCCGGCAGCGACGAGAAGCGCGACCAGTCGGTGCGCTGGTAGGCCTCGTCGAAGTCGAGCAGTTCGTCCACCGCCTTGCCCATTTCCGCGCGCAGGAATCGCAGGTAGTCGCGCGTGAGCGCCAGGTCGGCGAGCGCGTCGGTGGACGCGCGTCCGTGGCCGGTGACGACGACGCGCGGACGATAGGCCGAGAGCCTGTCGAGCGCCGCCAGCCAGGCGCTCGGATCGGCATCGCCGACGAAGGGCACGCGTCCGGCGAAGATCAGGTCGCCGGCGAAGAGCACGCCTTCCTCCTCGACCAGCATCATCATGTCCTCGGTCGTGTGGGCGGGGCCGGCCGGCAGCAGCCGGAACGTCAGGCCGCCCAGGCGGAAGACCGTTTCGCCGTCGACCAGGTGATCGGGCGCGACGATGCGCGCCTCGTCGGTGACCCAGGGCGCGAGCGATGCGCGACGCTCGGCCAGCCGCTCCCGGGGCGCCTCGGTGGCCAGGTAATCGCGCACGGCGCGATGCGCCCAGACCTCGGCGCCGGCCTCCTGGAAGGCCTGCAGTCCGTAGAAGTGGTCCGAATGGTAGTGGCTGACCACGACGCGGCGCACCGGCTGCTTCGTGATCTCGCGAATCCGCGTGAGCAGCGCGGCGCCGAGCGCCGGCGTGCCGAGCGCGTCGAACACGACGACGCCGTCGTCGGTGACGACGAAGCCCGCGTTGGCGTTGAAACCCTCGTTGCGCAGCGACACCATGCCGCTGTCGCCCTGCACGTACCAGACGCGATCGGAGACGCGCTGCGGCGCGAGCTCGACGCCGACCGGCGCCGGCGCCCGCGCGATCGCATCCGCCGCAACGGCCGCGCACAGCCAGGCCGCGGCGAGCAGTGTCGAAACGCGCACCGCTTTCATTGCATCTCGACGTCCATCTGGATCGCGTCGATGCCCTTCTGCGCGCAGCGCTCGTCGGCATCGCCGCCCGGCGCGCCCGATACGCCGATCGCCGCGATCGTCGATCCGCCCGCCTCGATCGGCAGGCCGCCGCCGATCGGCATGACGCGCGAGGCGCCGCGAATGCCGCTCATCGGCTTGCCCGCCTGCGTCTCGTCGCCGAGCATCGCCGTCGACATGCGAAACGACGCGGCGGTCCAGGCCTTGTTCGTCGCCACCTCGACCGTATGCGCGCCGGCGTAGCGATCGCGCACGAAGGCCTGCAGCACGCCGCTGCGATCGGTGACGGCCACGCCGACCTGGAAGCCTTCCTTGCGACAGGCCTCCAGCGCGGCCATCGCCGCCTTGTTCGCGGCTTCGGCCACGAGCGAGCGCGTGGCGAAGGTCGCTTCGGCGCGCGCCGCCTGCGGCGCGAGCACGGCAGCCGCGGCCGCTGTGCAGAGGGCGGCGCCGGAAGCGCGCAACGAAAACGAAGTGTTCATTCCTTTGCTCCCTGCTTCGCCCAGCGCGCAAGCTCGGCGACGTCCTCGGGGAACATCTCGCCGATCTCGAGCTGCTCGAGCCGGCCGCTGCGGCCGATGACCCAGACGATCGGCAGGCCCTTCGGCCGGCCGAGCACCGCCTCCCATTTCGGATCGAGCATCGCCGCGTGGAACGCGTAGCCGTGCTCGCGCATGTAGCGCCTCGCGTCTTCGGCCTGGCGGTCGATCGACAGGCCGAGCACTTCGAGCCCGGATGCGGCCTGCGCGCGATGCAGCTTGTCGATCTCGGGGTTCTGGCGCGCGCAGAACGGACACCAGCTCGCCCACCGCTCGACGACGAGCACCTTGCCGCGCCAATAGGCGGGCTCGATCTCGCGGCCGTCGAGCAGGCGCACCGGCGGCAGCTCGATGCGCGTGCCCAGCGGCGGCACAGCCGGCGCTGCCCCTGCACTGCGCGGCACAGCCGGCGCACT
>QEVN01000150.1 GCA_003576795.1 Burkholderiales bacterium | reverse complement strand
GCCGTCGGCGCGGCGCCGCACGACGAAGGGCAGGGCGCCGTCGCGCTCGCGCATCTCGAGCGCCGCATCGACGTACGCCTCGGTGCGTCCGGGCGCCGGGATCGACGTGTACCAGAGCCGCCACAGCTCGCCGTCGGCCGCCGCGCGCGCGAGCGCCTCGACGTGCGAACGCGCGAGCGGCTCGAGGACGACGTGTTCGCCCTCGAGCGTGACCGGCTCGATCCAGCGCGCCATGCTCTAGCGATTGTGGCGGGCCATGAAAATGAGCCGCTCGAAGAGGTGCACGTCCTGCTCGTTCTTCAGCAGCGCGCCGTGCAGCGGCGGAATGACGCTCTTGCCGTCCTTCGCGCGCAGCGCCTCGGGCGGGATGTCCTCGGCCACGAGCAGCTTCAACCAGTCGAGCAGCTCGCTCGTCGACGGCTTCTTCTTCAGCCCGGGAAGCTCGCGCATCTGGAAGAAGGACTCGAGCGCCTCCTTCACCAGCGTCTTCTTCAGGTTCGGGAAGTGCACGTCGACGATCGCCTGCATCGTGTCCTTGTCGGGGAACTTGATGTAGTGGAAGAAGCAGCGGCGCAGGAACGCGTCGGGCAGCTCCTTCTCGTTGTTCGACGTGATCATCACGACCGGCCGGTGCCGGGCACGTATGAGCTGGCGCGTCTCGTAGACGTAGAACTCCATCCGGTCGAGCTCGCGCAGCAGGTCGTTGGGGAACTCGATGTCGGCCTTGTCGATCTCGTCGATCAGCAGCACGACCGGCCGCTCGGACTCGAAGGCCTGCCAGAGCACGCCCTTCACGATGTAGTTGTGGATGTCCTTGACGCGCTCGTCGCCCAGCTGCGAGTCGCGCAGCCGCGACACCGCGTCGTACTCGTACAGGCCCTGCTGCGCCTTCGTCGTCGACTTGATGTGCCACTGCAGCAGCGGCATGTCGAGCGCCGAGGCGACTTCCTCGGCGAGCATCGTCTTGCCCGTGCCGGGCTCGCCCTTGATCAGCAGCGGCCGCTGCAGGCGGATCGCCGCGTTCACGGCGAGCTTCAGGTCGTCGGTGGCGACGTAGGTGTCGGTGCCCTGGAAACGCATGATTCTCGGAGGTTGTGGTCGCGAAGACACGACCCGGCGGATGGGGTCTTTCGAGTATACGGGAACGCCTGCTGCCGCCCGGGTTGCTGGACTGGCTCGGAGCGAGTCCGCTAGAATCGGCCCACCCACGAACATTACAAGGCCTGCGCCGCTCGGCGCCACGGCCGGAGACCCATGATCGAGAAGAGGATGGTTGCCGCCGGATTCGCGGCGGTGATGCTGCTGCCATGCCTGGCTGTCGCACAGGGCGCATCGCAGGGCGCCGCGCCGGCCCAAAGTGCATCGCAGGGCGCCGCGTCGGGGCAGGATCAGCAGGCGGTGCAGGGGAACGCCGAGGCAGGACGGGCGAAGAACTCGATGTGCATCGGCTGCCACGAGATCCCCGGGTACAAGTCGTCGTTCCCGAGCGTCTACCACGTGCCGCGCATCGTCGGACAGAACGCGCGCTACATCGAATCCGCATTGCGCGAGTACCGCAACCGCGACCGCAATCATCCGACGATGACGGCCGTGGCCGAAGGACTGAGCGATCGCGACATCGCCGATCTCGCCGCGTACTACGGATCGAAATGAGACGGACCGAAATGAGACGGATCGAAATGAACATGCGCTCATTTTCCGCGTTCGCCGCATTTCCTCCCTTGCCGAAGGCGACTCCGCGCCGGCTTCCGCTCGTCGGCGCCTTCGCCGTCGTGGCGGCCTTCGCGCTGCCCGCGCAGGCGCAGAACGTCGACGCCGGCCGCCAGAAGGCCGAAGAGATCTGCGCCGCCTGCCACGGCAAGGACGGCAACACGCCGATCGATCCGTCGTATCCGAAGCTCGCCGGCCAGTACCAGGACTATCTCGAGCATTCGCTGCTCGACTACAAGCACGACCGGCGCAAGAACCCGATCATGGGCGCGCAGGCCAAGCCGCTGTCGCGCGCCGACATCCGCAACCTGGCCGCTTACTACGCCAGCCTGCCGGGCACGGTGAGCAACCGCCGCTGAGCGCCTCGATGACTGCTTCCACGGTATCCGCTTCGTTCGCCACCGCCGATCTGTGCGACGCCAACGAGGCGCGCCTCGCCGCGGGCGAGGTGCAGGTGCTGCCGCCCGTTTTCCGCGCCTACGGGCGCAACGCGCGCTTCGCCGGCGCGATCGAGACGGTGCGCTGCTTCGAGGACAACTCGGCGGTGCGCAGCGCGCTCGAGCAGCCGGGCAACGGCCGCGTGCTCCTCGTCGACGGCGGCGGCAGCCTTCGCTGCGCGCTGCTCGGCGGCAACCTCGCGCAACTGGCGCAGCGCAACGGCTGGAGCGGCGTGATCGTCGACGGCTGCGTGCGTGACGCCGTCGAGATCGATGCCTGCGACATCGGCGTTCGCGCGCTCGCGGCGAATCCGCGGCGCAGCGAGAAGCGCGGCGAGGGGGCGATCGGCGAGTCGGTGCGCGTGGGCGGCGTGCAGGTCGCGCCCGGCCACTGGTGCTACGCGGACGAGGACGGAATCGTCGTGAGCGCGGTCGCGCTGCTATAGCAGCCCGTCGAAGGCCACGCAGTCCACCTCGTCGCCCGCCGTCACCGATCCCTGGTCGTGGTGCAGCACCACGATGCAGTTCGCGGCGGACATCGATCGCAGCACGCCCGACCCCTGGTTGCCCAGGGTAGCCACTTCCATTCGCCCGTCGGCGCCGAGCGTGAGACGGGCGCGCTGATACTCGGTTCGTCCGGGGCGCTTGCGCATCGGTTCGAGCGAGCGGGCGCGCACCCACGGCAGCGGCTGCGGCGTTGTGCCCATCATTCGCAGCAGCGCGTCGCGCACGACGAAATAGAAGGTGATCATCACGGCCACCGGGTTGCCCGGCAGGCCGAAGTAGCAGGCGCGCCCGACGCGGCCGAAGGCCATCGGACGGCCCGGCCGCAGCGCGATGCGCCAGAAGGCCACGTCGCCCAGGCGCGCCATCACCTCGCGCGTGAAGTCGGCCTCGCCCACCGATACGCCGCCGGAGGAGACGATCGCGTCGGCTTCGGCGGCGGCGCTGCGCATCGCGTGCTCGAGCGCTTCGGGCGAATCGCGCACGACGCCGAGGTCGACGACTTCCACGCCCAGGCGCGTGAGCATCGACCAGATCGTGTAGCGGTTGCTGTCGTAGATCTGTCCCGGGCCCAACCCCTCGCCGATCGAGCGCAGCTCGTCGCCGGTGGAGAAGAAGGCCACGCGCAGCCGGCGTCGCACGCCGACCTCGGGCACGCCGAGCGAGGCGAGCAGGCCGATGTCGGCCGGCGCGAGTCGCTTTCCGGCTTCGAGCGCGGGGTCGCCCACGCGCAGATCCTCGCCGCGCAGGCGCCGATGCTGGCCGCGCTCCTGGCCGGGCGGCACGACGACGAAGCCGTCGTCGACGCGAACGAACTCCTGGGCGACGACGGTGTCGAGCGCCGGGGGCAGCGTCGCTCCGGTCATCACGCGCAGCGCTTCGCCGGGCGCGACTTCGCCGGCGAAGCCGCGGCCCGCGAAGGCGGTGCCGGCGATGCGCAGCCGCGTCTCGCCGCCGGCGGCGAGTTCCTCGCCGCGCAGCGCATAGCCGTCCATCGCCGAGTTGTCGTGCGGCGGCACGTCGATCGTGGAGACGACGTCGTGCGCGAGCACGCGATCGAGCGCGCTGCGGATCGCGACGCGCTCGACGAGGGCGACCGTTTCGATGCTGTTCGCGATGATCGCGCGCGCTCGCTCGATCGGGAGATAGGTGCGCGGGTCGGCATCGGAGATGCCGCGTGCGGTGTCGGCGAGCGACTGCGCCGGGGCGCCGGGGGCGGTCATCGCGTTCGCCTCGTGCGCGCTGTCATCGGCGTTCCTCTTCCTTCAGTTCCTGCATCGTGTTCAGGTTGCGGAACGCGGCCTCGTCGTCGAATTCGACCTCGACGACGCGCAGCGGCGCGTACCACGCATCGATCTTGCGCCGGCCCTCGGAGAGAAAGCGCTCGAGATCGGCGAGCAGCGCGCGCTCGACCAGCGCGAACACCGGATGCGGCTGCGCGCCGGTGCGCGCAACCGCGAGCTGCGCGCGTTCGCCCTTCGCCCCCGATGCGTCGATCGCCGCGGCCAGGCGCGCGACGAGATCGAGCGGCAGGAAAGGGGAGTCGCAGGGAACGGTGGCAACCCACGCCGTGCGCGCCCGCGACATGCCGGCGTGAAGACCGGCGAGCGGGCCGGCGAAGCCCTCGACGGCATCGGACGCCACCGGCCAGCCGAACTCGCGATAGCGCTCGACGTTGCGGTTCGCGTTGACGATCAGGGCGCCGACCTGCGGCGCGAAGCGTTCGAGGGCATGCGCGATCATCGGCCGGCCGCGGAACGGCTGCAGGCCCTTGTCGACGCCGCGGCCGTCGTCGCTCATGCGACGCCCGAGCCCGCCGGCCAGCACGATGCCGGTGACGTCTTCACGGCCGATGCTCGACGGCATCGGCGGGGTTTCGGCGTCGCGGCGCTCGCTCGGCGGGGACGGCACGCGTTCAGGCCCAGGCGCGCACCGGCTGGCGCACGAAGCGCTGCGCGCCGGTGAAGAGCAGGTAATGCTTGCCCTGGCAGCGCCCGATCATCGTGAGCCCGACGCGCCGCGCGATCTCGTGTCCCATCTGCGTGAGGCCGGAGCGCGACAGCAGGAACGGAATGCCCATCTGCGCGCACTTGATGACCATCTCGGAGGTGAGCCGGCCGGTGGTGTAGAAGATCTTGTCGGCCGCGCTCACCGATTCGACCCACATCCAGCCGGCGATCGCATCGACCGCGTTGTGGCGGCCGACGTCCTCGACGAAGCGCAGGATTTCGCCGCGTTCGTCGCCCGCGTTCGCGCACAACGCGCAGCCGTGCACCGCGCCCGCGACCTTGTAGATCGATTCGTGCCGGCGCACGCGGTCGGTGACCGCGTAGAGCGTTTCCTCGGTGAGGCGCGCGTGCTCGGAAAGCTCGATGCGGTCGATCTCGTCCATCAGGTCGCCGAACACCGTGCCCTGGCCGCAGCCGGTGGTGACGGTGCGCCGCGCCAGGCGCGCGCCGAGCGCGTCGGCCTGCGCCGCGTCGTCCCACACCGGAACGCCGCGCGCGGCGAGCGAGGTCGAGGTGACGGCGACCGAGTTGGTCTCCCAGTCGACCTGGATGGAGGACAGCTCGTCGAGCGACTCGACCAGCCGCTGGTTGCGCAGGTAGCCGAGCGCCAGGTGCTCGGGCGCCGCGCCGAGCGTCATCAGCGTGACCAGTTCCCGCTTGTCGAGATACAGCGTCAGCGGATGCTCCCCGGCGATCGCGGTGGGCACCGTCTCGCCGCGCTCGTTGATCGCGTCGACCTCGTAGGTGGCCGGGCGGGCGCAGGAGCTGAGGACGATCGACACGTTCTATCCGCCGATGTACGACATCTCGATCTTGCGCAACCCGACGGTGTCGGCCGAGCGCAGCTCGGAGTAGCGATCGCTGCGCGCGCCCCAGACCGAGGCGATGGCCGCCGCGAGCTGCGCGTCGTCGGCGCCGCCGCGCAACAGCGCGCGCAGGTCGTGGCCATGTGTGGCGAACAGGCAGGTGAAGAGCTTGCCTTCGGTGGACAGGCGGGCGCGCGTGCAGGCGCCGCAGAAGGGTTGCGTCACCGACGAGATGAGCCCGATCTCGCCCGCGCCATCGACGTAGCGCCAGCGTTCCGCGACCTCGCCCGGATAGTTCGCCTCCAGCGGTTCGATGGGAAAGGCCTCGCCGACCCGGCGCGCGACCTCGGCGCTGGGGACGACGTCGTCCATCCGCCAGCCGTTGGAGGCGCCGACGTCCATGAATTCGATGAAGCGCAGGATGTGGCCGGTGCCGCGGAAGCGCTTCGCCATGGGCACGATCTCGTGATCGTTCACGCCGCGCTTGACGACCATGTTGATCTTCAGCGGATGCAGGCCGGCCTTCTCGGCGGCCTCGATGCCGGCCAGCACGTCGGCGACCGGGAAGTCGACGTCGTTCATGCTGCGGAACACCGCGTCGTCGACCGCGTCGAGGCTCACCGTGACCCGGCGCAGGCCCGCGTCGCGCAGCGCCTGCGCCTTGCGCGC
>QEVN01000149.1 GCA_003576795.1 Burkholderiales bacterium | reverse complement strand
CTCGATGCTGCGCTCGCCGGTCCACACCAGGCCGCTGAACATCTCCGGCGTTTCCTTCAGTCGGTCGCCGCGACCCTTGCGCACGACGTCGATGAACTGGCGGTGGATCTCGCCGAGCATGCGCTGCGCGTGCTCGCGCTGCTCCTCGGGAAGCGGAGAGAACGGGTCGAGGAAGCCCTTGTTCTCGCCGGCGGTCAGCAGGCGGCGCTCGATGCCGAGCTTGTCCATCGCGCCGGTGAAGCCGAAGCCTTCGATCAGCACGCCGATCGAGCCGACCAGGCTCGCCTTGTCGACGTAGATGCGATCGGCGGCGGCCGCGACGTAGTACCCGCCCGATGCGCAGATGTCCTCGACGACCGCGTACAGCGGCGTGTCGGGATGTTCGTCGCGCAGATGGCGGATCGCGTCGTGGATGATGCCCGCCTGCACCGGGCTGCCGCCGGGACTGTTCACGCGCAGCACGACCGCCGCCGTGTTGCGGTCGTCGAACGCCGCCTTCAGCGCATCGATCAGGTCATCGGCCGACGCGTCGCCTTCGGCGGCAATGACGCCGCGCAACTCGACGAGCGCCGTGTGCTTTCCGGCGGGCAGGCGCGCGTCGCGCGCGAACCATCCGCTGGCCAGCACCAGCCCGAGCACGATGACCGCGAAGCTCAGCAGCCGGAAGAAGATCGACCAGCGCCGCGCCCGGCGCTGCTCGCGCAGCGTGGCGAAGAGCAGCCGCTCGATCGTCTCGCGCTGCCAGGCAGGGTCGGAGACGGCTTGCGCGCTGTCGCGCGGCATGCCGGGATCGGTCATGGGACGCTTCCGGAAGATCGACGCAGGGCAAAAGTATAGGCGAGCGCTGCCGGCGCTCATGTGTTTCGCGCTGGCGCTCAGGGCACGCGCGCGAGCAGCGTCTCGCGCAGCTCGGCGATCGAGTCGACCATCGCCAGCGAGGGTTCGGCCTCCAGCTCGCGGCGTGGATGAGCGCCGTAGGTGACGGCGATGGCGCCGGCGCCGGCGGCGCGCGCCATGCCGAGATCGTGCGTGGTGTCGCCGACCATCAGCGCCTGCACCGGCTCGACGCCGAGTTCCTCGCAGATGTCCGACAGCATCCACGGGTCGGGCTTCGGCAGGCCTTCGTCGGCGCAGCGCGTGGCCAGGAAGTGGCGCGCCCAGCCCGTCTGCTCGAGCGCGCGATCCAGGCCCGCGCGCGACTTGCCGGTGGCCACCGCGAGCCAGGCTCCGCTGTCCACCAGTTCGGCGAGCAGCTGCGGGATGCCCTCGAAGGGTTCGAGCCGCCCGTCGACGGCGAAATAATGATGCCGGTAGCGCACGACGAACTCGGGAAGCTGCTCGCGCTCGATCGACGGGACGGCCATGCGGATCGCATCGAACAGCGCCAGGCCGATCACGTGCGAAGCGCGTTCGCGCGACGGGATCGGCAGGCCGAGGTCGGCCGCCGCCGCACGCAGCGCGTGCACGATCGCCGCGGTGGAGTCGATCAGCGTGCCGTCCCAGTCGAAGACGACGAGCCTGAAGCGGCGCGCGACGCTCACGAGGCGGCCTCGGCTCGCCCGGCATCCGCCGCATCGAGCAGCCGCTCGAAAGCCGCAGGCGTCGGCGCCTCGATGCGCAGCCGCTCGCCGGTGCGCGGATGGCGAAAGGCGATCGACTGCGCGTGCAGGTACATGCGTCGGTGGCCCTCGCGCGCCAGCCGGCGGTTCAGCTCGAAGTTTCCGTACTTGTCGTCGCCGACGATCGGGCAGCCGGCGTGCGCGAGGTGCACGCGGATCTGGTGCGTGCGTCCGGTCTCCAGCCGCGCCTCGACGAGCGAGATCTCGCCGGCCCCGGCCGCCTGCGAATGCGCGAGGCCCGTCACGTGGGTGATCGCCTCGAGCCCCGCGCGATCGACGACGACGCGGCGATCGCCGTCGGGCGCTTCGCGGCGCAACAGCGGGAACGACAGCTTGCGGGTGCGCAGCGGCCAGCGGCCGACGACGATCGCCCGGTACCGCTTGTCGGTGTCGCGCTCGCGCAGTTGCGCGTGCAGGTTCACCAGGGCCGCCCGGCGCTTGGCGACGAGCAGCACGCCCGAGGTCTCGCGGTCGAGCCGGTGCACCAGCTCGAGGAAGCGCGCCTGCGGCCGCGCCGCCCGCAGCTGCTCGATGACGCCGCTGGAGACGCCGCTGCCGCCGTGCACCGCGACCGACGCCGGCTTGTCGATCGCGATCAGGTCGTCGTCCTCGAAGAGCACCGGCAGCCGGCGCGCGAGACTCGCACGCTCCCGCTGCACCGGGTCGACGTCGCCGCGCGCGGCGACGGCCGGCGAGCGGGTCGAATCGCGCCCGGCATCGCCGAAGACCGGCGGGATGCGCAACTGGTCGCCCGGCTGCAGCCGGTAGTCGATCCGGCTGCGCGAACCGTTCACCCGCAGCTGCCCGCTGCGGATCCAGCGATAGAGGTGGCTCTTCGGAACGGCGGCGAAGCGCCGGGCCAGGAACGCGTCGAGCCGCTGGCCCGCGTCGTCGTCGTCGATCTCGATCCGGCTCGCGCCCACGGGCGCACGGGAAGCGCCGGCAGGCGCATGGGAATCGTCCGCGCGCGCACGCTCCGCCGGCACGCGGGAACCGCGTGCCTCCCCGGGGCCGCCTGGCCCGCTCCTTGCACGCGATCGTTCCATGTTGCGATATACTTCCGGCGTCGTGTGCGATTCTGGCCAGTGGAAACGGCCACCCCGCACGTCGGCCGTCCCGGACTCCGCGGATGCCCCGGTGACCTGCGCCGAAGCCAAAAATGCCGCGCAGCGCCCACGGCTCCCGACTCGAGAGTCCGGATTGTACCCGGGCGACTGGCGTCCAGGCTGCAGCGCAACCCGATCGCCGCCACGACTGGAATCTTTCAACCGCGGCCTGCTCCGCCCCATGGCAAGCAGGCGCGGGCCGATGCGGATTATTCTCGAGAAGAATGCAAACAGGACGACCGCCCTCCCGCGCCGTCGTCCCCGGCAGCGCCCACTCCCGATCCCCGATGCCTTCGAACGCCTTCGCCGAACCCGACGGTTTACGCCCGCGGCCGGCACGCGCTCGTGCACCGGGCACGTCAGGGCGCCGATAGCACCGACATCGCCTCGCGCGCGCCGCGCCCGGCGCGCCATCGGGCCGCCGGCATTCCTTCTCCTGCATTCCGTTCGCATCGACCCGCTGGCCGTCGCGCGCAGCCACGCCGCAGCGCCGCACACGGAGTCATTTGCATGAAGCGAATGCTGTTCAACGCCACGCACGCCGAAGAGCTGCGCGTGGCCATCGTCGACGGGCAGAAGCTCATCGACATCGACATCGAATCGGCCGGGCGCGAATCGCGCAAGAGCAACATCTACAAGGGCGTCGTCACCCGCGTCGAGCCCAGCCTCGAGGCCTGCTTCGTCAACTACGGCGAAGAGCGCCACGGCTTCCTGCCGTTCAAGGAAATCGCGAAGAGCTGGTTCCGCAACGGCGCCGACTCGAAGTCGCGCATCCAGGACGCCATTTCCGAGGGCCAGGAGATCATCGTCCAGGTCGAGAAGGAAGAACGCGGCAACAAGGGCGCGGCGCTCACCACCTTCATCTCGCTGGCCGGCCGCTATCTCGTGCTGATGCCGAACAATCCGCGCGGCGGCGGCGTCTCGCGCCGCATCGAGGGGGAAGACCGGCAGGAGCTGCGCGAGGCGATGGACAAGCTCGAGCACCCCTCGGGCATGAGCCTGATCGCGCGCACCGCCGGCATCGGCCGCAGCGCCGAGGAACTGCAGTGGGACCTGAACTACCTGCTGCAGCTGTGGAAGGCGATCGAGGCGGCGGCCGGCTCCGCCCCCGGACCCTTCCTCATCTACCAGGAATCGAGCCTCGTCATCCGCGCGATCCGCGACTACTTCACGAGCGACATCGGCGAGATCCTGATCGACACCGACGACATCTACGAGCAGGCGCGCCAGTTCATGGCGCACGTCATGCCCGACACCGTCGAGCGGGTGAAGCGCTATCGGGACGACACGCCGCTGTTCTCGCGCTTCCAGATCGAGCACCAGATCGAGACGGCGTATTCGCGCATCGTGCCGCTGCCCTCGGGCGGCTCGGTCGTCATCGACCACACCGAGGCGCTGGTGGCCATCGACGTCAACTCGGCGCGCGCCACCAAGGGCTCCGACATCGAGGAGACGGCGCTGCGCACGAACCTCGAGGCGGCCGACGAGGCCGCGCGCCAGATGCGGCTGCGCGACCTCGGCGGGCTGATCGTCGTCGACTTCATCGACATGGAGAGCTCGAAGAACCAGCGCGAGGTCGAGCAGCGGCTGAAGGACGCGCTGCACTACGACCGCGCCCGCGTGCAGACCGGCAAGATCTCGCGCTTCGGGCTGATGGAGCTGTCGCGCCAGCGGCTGCGCCCGGCGCTGAACGAAGGCACGCACATCACCTGCCCGCGCTGCAACGGCACCGGCGTCATCCGCGACACCGAGTCGTCGGCGCTGCACGTGCTGCGCGTGATCCAGGAAGAGGCGATGAAGGACAGCACGGCGGCGGTGCACGCGCAGGTGCCGGTCGACGTCGCCACCTACCTGCTCAACGAGAAGCGCAGCGAGCTGAACAAGCTCGAAGCGCGGCTGAAGGTCGAGATCGTGCTGATCCCCAACCAGCACCTCGAGACGCCGCACTACAAGACCGAGCGCATTCGCCACGACGACGAGCGCCTCGCCACCTATCGCGCCAGCCACACGCTGGCCGACGCGCCGGCGCACGACAACTCGTATCTCGAGGGCAAGTTCGAGGCGATCAAGCCGCGCCAGGAAGCGGTCGTGCGCGGCATCACGCCCGAGCAGCCGCCTCCTCCGCGCCCGCCGCGCGCGGTCGCGGCGCCGGCGCAACCCGAGCGCGTCGAGGCCAGCGCGCCGTCGCACCCCGGCGCGCGTGCCGCCATGCTCGAGCCGGCATCGGCGAACGCCGACGGGCTGCTCGGACGCATCCTCGGCTGGCTGCGCCGCAAGCCGGCGAACGAGGCGAGCGCGCTCGCCGGCGCCGGTACCACCGCCCCGACGCGCGTCGAACGCAGCACCGACGCGCGCACCGAAGGGCGCGGCGAAACCCGCGAGGGGCGTCCTGCGCGTAGCGACCGCGAAGCCGGCGCTGCCGAGCGCGGCGGGCGCAACGGTCGAGGCAATCGCGGCGGCCGCGATCGGCGCGAGGGAGAACGCGGGGAACGCGGCGAACGCTCCCGCCGTCCCGAACGCGAAGCCGGCGCGCGCGACGAAGCGGCGCGTCCCCCGCGCGGTGAACGCCGCGACCGCCCGGAGCGTGGCGACCGCCCGGAGCGCGGCGAGCGAGCGGAACGCGCCGAGCGCCCGGAAAGAGCGGAGCGAGCGGAACTCTCCGAACGGGGCGAACGCTCGGAACGCACCGAGCGCGGCGAACGCACCGAGCGTGGCGAACGCACCGAGCGTGGCGAACGCGCCGAGCGCGGCGAACGAGCGGAACGCGCCGAGCGAGCTCCCCGGGCCGTCGCTGAACGCGGCACGCAAGCCGCCCGTGCCGATCGGCCGGAGCGCGCGGAACGAAGCGAAGGCGCACGACGCGGCGAAGGCGCCGAGCGGGTAGCGGCTGCCGACGAAGCGTTGCGCACCGAAGCGGCCACCGAGGCGAACGTCCTGCCGCCCGCACTGGCCGATGCCGAACTGCTGGGCGCAGCCCCCGGCGCCGAAGACGAGTCGGCGCAGGCCCTGGAAGGTCGCGAGGAGTCGCGTACGGGTCGCAGTCGTCGCCGACGCGGTCGGCGCGGCGGGCAACGCGGTGCCGCTGCCGCCGCCGAGGGCGGCGCAGGCGAAGCGGGCGAGACGGTCGACGAGGACGAACGCGAAGCCGGCGACGAAGCACCGCCCGTGACGGAGGTCGAAACCGCCGCCCTCGAGGCGACGGCCGCGGAAGCGTCACCCCCGGAGCTCGCCGAAACCCCGGCCCCTGTCGCGCCCCGCGCCCCGTCCACGAAACGAAGCGAAGCGCAGCGCGCCCCGTCCACGAAACGAAGCGAAGCGCAGCGCGCCGCGAACGCCGCCGACAGCGAAGTCACGCGCGTCGTTCCGGAAAGCCTGCGCAAGCCGCCGATCGAAGCTGGCGACATCGAAGCGGTGAGCGTCGAGCCGACCGCGCCGACTGAGCCGCCCGAGTTGCCTGCCGCGGAGCCGGCGCCAGCCCCAGCCGTTGCGCAGGAATCGGATGCCGGACGCGTGGCGTCGAAGGACGCGGCCGAGCCGATCGTCCCGACGCCGCTGCCGAAGGATCAGCTCGAATCGATCGTCGAGTCGGCCGGTCTGCAGTGGGTGGAGACGACGCATCACGCCCCGGCGCCGCAGCCCGAGACCGTGCCGCCGCCGCGCAAGCCGCGCGTGCGCAAGCCGCGCAGCGCCGCCAGCGCCGAACCGCTCGAGCAGGTGGAGACCGGGCGTCCGAAGTAAGAGCGCGGAGTCGCGGATCTCCGGCAACACTTGCCCGGGGATCCCGACTGCCGCCACCTCGATGTTCCCAATGGCGCGGGCCCGGCCCGTTCTCCGTCAGCAGGACCATCATCCGGGCGCGCCGGCCATCCTGCACTACAGCGGCAAGGCGCCGAGCGTCGTCACGTCCTGAAATCCGCCACCTCACTCGGGGCTGCCCGAACCGCTCCGAACCGAGAAGCCCGTACGCGAGGTGTCGGGTCTTCTCCCTGTTTGCGATCGGAACGCGACGCTACGATCGAAGCAGCAATACTTCATCGAGGAGTTCGACGTGACCGAAAGCTGTAACGACCTTTTTGCGCGGTACCGCAGAACCATCATCGGACTCGCATTGGCAGTGCCGCTGGCATTGGCCGCGCCGCACACGAGCTTCGCCGCGGACATCACCACTTCGGCGCCGGCAAACTTCAAGTAAGTCGGTTCGCTGGTGAAGCTGCCGGACTACGTGCCCGGATTGGGGACGCTCTATGTCGATCCGGCAACGTTGCCGATCGGACCCTTTCTCGGCTACAGCCACAAGGGCAAGCTGGTCAACATCACCTACATGGTTCCGCTGAAGGATCTCGATGCGCACAAGAGCTTCGATGCGCTGGGTGAAGTTGCCAAAGGCGTGAAGCTCGACCATACCGACATCCAGTACAACCCGGGGCATCCCGGCGTGGAAGAGCCGCACTATCACGTCGTCCAATGGCTGATCAGCCCCGCTGCCGTCAAGGCAGAGATGATGAAGTAGTAGATGCGGATCTTGCACAGGCGCCAGCCCACCATCGCGATGCGAACGCAGGCGGCGCCTTTTCGCGAGACTCTGATGGCGACGTGCCTCGCGGTCGCTGCGGCACTCTGCGCCGCAGGGCCCGTCCCGGCTGCGACGGTGGAAATCAGGCTGGTGCAGACGCCATCCGGCCAGACCTCGTTCGACCCGGTCGGCGTGCACATCGCGCCCGGCGACACGGTCCGGTGGGTTCAGGTCAGCGGTTTCCACTCGATCACTGCATATCACCCGAACAACGACAATCACGAGTTACGGATCCCCACGTCTGCAAAGCCGTGGGATTCCGGCGTCCTGCTGAGCACCTATCCTGCACCCGGCGCCACCTTCGAGCACGTGTTCACCGTGCAAGGCGTTTACGACTATTTCTGCAGGCCGCACGAAATGGCCGGCATGGTCGGAAGAATCGTCGTCGGCGAGCCTGGCGACGGACCGGGCACGAAGCCTTTCGGCTATGCGCCGAACGAGCACTGGACGCCCGTCCCGGAAATCGCGCGCAAGGCGTTTCCGTCCGTCGACCAGATCCTGAAGAAGGGGTCCGTCTCAGGGCATTAGGGCCTGCCGTGCAGCGCGTCTGCCCCCTGCTGATTCGTCCTTCGCGGCGCCGACCGACACCGTCGGCGGAGGACACGGCGGCCCGCGGCCGCCTCGCTCGGAAGTGGAGGACGCCCCGCTGCCGTTGTCCGGATAGCCCCATTACCGGCCGTCCTCGCGTGGACATATTCTCGAATCGCAACGGGAAGTTTCGAATCCATGCAAGGTCCGAGTCGACGATGATCTCGCCCGCCTCACGTTCCGTTCACGCCCTCGGCGCGACATACGTTCTGGCGATCGCGATCACGGCGGTCGCGGTCGTTCTGGATCTCGTCACCTGGGTCGAACTCGACATCGCAACGATCTACGGGATCCCGCTCGTAGTAGTTGCCTTCACCCGTAACCGGCGTCTGTTGTGGACCCTTGCGTCCGCGCTCATCGTCACGACGTTCATCGCATATGCGCTCCAGGTACCGGTCGGCGAATTCGGGCTGCGCGAGGCGCGGTTCGTCAATCGGGTACTCGGTGCTGTCTCCCTGTTGATCATCGCGGGCCTGCTTCATTTCTGGATGACTTCGCTGGATATCCGCGACGCCCAGGCCAGCCTGCTCGAGAAGCAATACCAGAGCCTCGAATCCGTGAACCTCCTGCTGGTAGATCGGGAAGCCCAGATCGTGCGCCAGAACCAGGAACTGCTTCTGCGTCGCCTCGAGGCCGAAAAGGCAAGCAATCGCAAGACACGCCTGCTGAATGCCGTCGCTCATGACGTACGCAACCCGCTGCACGCCATCAACCTGATGGCCGATGCAATTCGCCGCGCCGCGGAGGACCCGGTTCTGAGCCCGCAGGTTCCCGAGATGACCCGCCGTCTGCAGTCCACCGCCCAATCGATGGCGGCTCTCGTGTCCGACGTGCTCGACATCGCGTACTTCGACTCCGGCCTGGCGCAGCGACGCGACAGCACGTTCCCGCTCGACGAAGTCGTCCAGGGAGCGTGCCGCGCCTTCACGCCACTGGCCGAGGCGAAGATGCTGCAGTTGCTGGCCCAGGCACCGGATCGGAACATTCGCGTGCACACCGACCGCGTCAAGCTCGACCGCATCGTCGGCAACCTGGTGAGCAACGCCATCAAGTTCACGGCCGAAGGCAGCGTGGTCCTGCAGGCGGCGCTGGCCGCCGATGGTGCGGCAACGATCACCGTTCGCGATACCGGAATCGGCATCCCGCAGAACCAGCTCCAGCACGTGTTCGACGAATTCGCCCGACTCGATGCGACGACCGGAAACCCGAACGGCGGATGGGGACTCGGCCTCGCCATCTGCCGCGCGCTCGCGGAGATCCTCGGCGCCGGCATCGACGTCCAGAGCGAGGTGAACACAGGCACACTCTTCACGGTAAGGCTGCCGCCGGAATGCGTCGTGGCGACGGCAGCCGATGTGGCCGGAGAACATCAGGGGGCAGGGAAATGATCACGGTTGTTCTCGCGGATGATCACTCCATCGTTCGTGACGGACTTCGCGCCCTGCTGGACGCGGATTCCGACATCCGCGTGATCGGGGACGCGGCGAACGGACGCGAAGCGGTTCGGCTGGCGCGACAACTTTTGCCGGACGTGATGATCATGGACATCGCGATGCCCGAAATGAATGGCATCGAGGCCACGCAACTGATCCGCGAAGCGAGTCCGTCGACGCAGGTGCTGATTCTCTCGATGCACTCGACCACGGAACACATCGTCCGGGCGTTGAACGCGGGCGCACGGGGCTATCTGTTGAAGGACTCGGCAGGGACCGAAATCGCCGATGCGGTTCGGGCCGTCCACGCGAAGCGGCGCTATCTGAGCCAGAAGATCTCTTCCACCGTGCTCGACGGCTGCGCTTCCGGGCGGCGCCGCACGACCCCTCTCGAGCGGCTCAATTCGCGCGAACGCGAGATCCTGCAGCTCGTGTCGGAAGGCAAGTCGAGCGCGGAAGCGGCGGCAGTGCTGTTTCTGTCACCCAAAACGGTCGACGCCTACCGCAGTCGGATGATGCAGAAGCTGGAGATCGACGACCTGTCCGGTCTGGTCAGGTTCGCGATCCAGCACGGCATCACGCAACTCGAATGAAGCGTACGGCGCTGCTCACGGTGGTCATCGCGATTGCGCTCGGCCTCGTCGCGGCCGACTTCGCGACCTGGATCCAGCTCGACGGCGCCGTGATCTACAGTCTGCCGCTGGTCCTGGTCGGTGCGCTGCGCAGCCGGGCGGCCCTGTGGATCCTGGCCGGATCACTGATCGCGGCGACGTTTCTCGTGTACGCACTGCAGATCCCGGCAGGCTCGTTCGCGCTGAACGAGACGTTCTTCGTCAACCGGGTGCTCGACGCGCTTTCGTTGCTGCTCGTGGCTGGCGTGCTGCACCTCTGGATGAGGTCCACGACGACCCGGGAAGCGCAGTCGCGCCTCATCGAGGAACAGAACGAGAAGTTGCATGCGGCAAGGGCTACACGCCGAATGGTCGAAGTGCAGGAAGCGGAACGACGGGCCATTTCCAGTCGACTGCACGATCTGGTCGGGCAGAAGCTGACTGCGCTCAGCATCAACCTGAACATCGCCCGGAGTCATCTGCCGCCGGATCGAACAGCGGACGTACGCGTGCGCCTGGACGACTCGCTGAAGATGATCGAAGAGACGACCGAGAGCATCCGCGACGTCATGGCCGAGTTGAGGCCGCCCGTGCTGGACGACTTCGGTCTCGCACCCGCATTGCGCTGGTACGCGGACGAGTTCACGCAGCGAACGGGAGTCGACACCTCGGTCGTCGAGGAAGGGCAGGCTCGACGGCTGGCGCCAGCGACCGAGCACTCGCTCTTTCGCATGGCCCAGAACGCCCTCGCCAACGTGGTCAAACATGCACGTGCCGACAAGGCCGTGATGACGCTGCGAACCACGCCGGATTCGATCTGCCTGACCGTGGCCGACAACGGCGATGGTTTCGTTCCCGCGGCGGTTCCTGCGCCGACGCAGGACCGCGGCTGGGGATTGATGATCATGCGCGAGCGCGCCGCGGCGATCGGCGCGAGGCTGAACATCGACTCCGCGCCGGGGCACGGAACCAGGGTCGTCGTAACGTTGAACGAGTATCCGGATGATCAGAGTTCTTCTGGCAGATGACCACGCAGTGGTGCGCGCCGGCTTGCGTGCCCTGCTCCAGGCGCAGCCCGGAATCGATGTCGTCGGCGATGTCGTGAATGGACGCGCGGCCGTACGCGAATCGCAACGACTGCAACCCGATGTCGTCGTCATGGACATCGCGATGCCGGTCCTGAACGGAATCGAGGCGACGCTGCAGATGCAGGATGTCTGTCCCTCGACCCAGGTCGTCATCCTGTCGATGCACTCGACCAAGGAGCACATCTTCCGTGCCCTTCGAGCGGGCGCGCACGGATACCTGCTGAAAGATTCCGCCGGCGTCGAGGTGGTCCAGGCGGTTCGCGACGTGCACGCGGGGCGGCGCTATCTCAGCCAGAGGATCACCGCGTCCGTGATCGACGACTATATCGCCGAGCGCCACCGATCGAGCCCCGTGGACTGCCTGAGCCGGCGCGAACGACAGATCCTGCAACTGGCCGTAGAGGGAAAGACGAGCGCCGAAATCGGGACGATGCTGTTCCTCTCGCCGAAGACGGTCGATACTTATCGCAGCCGGATGATGCACAAGCTGGGTATCAGCGACCTGCCCCACCTGGTCAGGTTCGCGATCCAGAACGGCATAACGCAACTGGAATGAAATGAAGGGTGAAGGGGAAAAGCCTCGGCCTTCGGAGCCGGGGCTTCCCCCCTTCACCCTTCACCCTTCACTGCCTCACCCCCGCAACTGGCTCGGCAACGCCGCCGCCGTTGCCTCGTCGGAGCGCCGCGCCGGGATCTTGCCCGAGCGGATATCGTCGTACCAGTAGCGGTGGTGCTCCTTGGCCCACGTCTCGTCGACGTAGCCGGTCTCCATCGCCTCCAGCGCGCCTTCCATGCCGATCGTGCCGATGTAGATGTGGCCGAACACGAGCGCGATGAAGAGCAGCGCCGCGCCGACGTGGATCCACCAGAAGGTCTGCTGCGTGAACCGCGTCTGCTCGAAGTTCGGGAAGTCGAGCACGAAGCCGGCCACCGAGACGACGATGCCGAGCACGACGACGCCCAGCCAGAAGAACGCCTTCTCGCCGGCGTTGAAGCGCCCGCTCGGCGGGTGCGGGCTGCCCTTCTTCAACAACCCGCCGAAACGCAGCAGCCAGCGGATGTCGTAGCCGCGGATCCAGTTGTCGCGCACGAAGGTCAGGAATATCGCGATCGTCGTGACGGCGAACAACGGACCGACGAAG
>QEVN01000148.1 GCA_003576795.1 Burkholderiales bacterium | reverse complement strand
GCGAGCTTGTAGTCGAATTTCGGGCCGGGCTGCGGGTTTCCGTTGGGCAGATAGATCGACGCGACGACGATGCCGTCCACCTCGGCTTCGAGATAGCGGCTCTGCCCGTCGGCATCGTCGCCGGGCAGGCCGCGGCGGATCTCCACGGGCTGCGTGCCGCGCGCGAGAACGGCGACGCCGTTGAAGCCCTTCTGTCCGTGCCAGACCGCGTGGTAGCCCGCTTCGCGGATCGGCGCTTCGGGGAAGGTCGGGTCGGAGGTCTTCAGCTCCTGCAGGCAGGCGACGTCGGGCGAGGTTTCGCCCAGCCACTCGAGCAGGCGCGGCAGGCGGCTGTTGATCCCGTTCACGTTGAAGGTGGCGATCCGCATCGTGCCCGCGCTCCGTCTGGTACAGAATCGCCAAGGCTAACCCGAAGTCCACGAACCGATCGCGTCGATCGACCCGCTACCGTGTCCAGCCCCGTCCTGAGCTGTGGGATCCTCGTCGTCGACGACGTCGACGAGCTGCTGCTGTGCCACGCGACGGGAACCGCGCGCTGGGACATCCCGAAGGGCCGGCGCGAGCCCGGGGAATCGGAGATCGAAACGGCGATCCGCGAGACTTTCGAGGAGACGGGACTTCGATTCGCGCCCGATGCGCTCGTCGAGCTCGGGCGCTTCCGCTACCGGCCGGGCAAGGACCTGCATCTGTTCGCCGCGCGCAGCGATCGCTTCGATCCGGCGCAGTGCTCCTGCTCGACGCGTTTTCGCGATGCGCGTGGCCGGCTCGTTCCGGAGATGGACGGCTACGCGTGGGTGCCGTTCGACGACGTTGCCCGGCGCTGCGCGAAGAACATGGCCACGCTGCTGACGAAGACGCTGCCGCTGCGCGAGGTGTCGCAGCGGCTGCGCGGCCGGTAGTCGACATCGAGTTCCGCATCGCGCGCTTTTCCGCGCGCACCGTTCTTTCAGCTTCGCTTCAGCCCCCGCCTTCTATCGTCGCTGCGTCGACCGTCGCGTTCCTTCGCGCCGGCGCAGCACGTGCAAGGAGTTGCGGAATGCGGAAGCTGTTGTGGGCGATTCCCGGAGCGGTCGTCCTGGCCTGGTCCTGGAGCTGGCTGGCCGGCTCGACGCCGTTGGCGATCGACGCCAACGCATGGAGCCTGCGCAGGGAATTGATTCTCGTCAGCGGCATCATGGCCTTCGTGCTGATGTCGGTGATCATGCTGCTCGCGACGCGGCCCGCATGGCTGGACAAGCCGCTCGGCGGCATGGACCGCGTCTACCGCCTGCACAAGTGGGCGGGCATTCTGGCCATTTCGCTCGCGGCGGGCCACTGGCTGCTCGACCTGTCGGGCGACCTGCTGCGCCGGTTCTTCGAGAAGCCCGCCAAAGGGCCGCACGACGCCTTCGCGTGGGCCGAGCCGCTGCGCGGCTTCGCCAAGGACCTGGGCGAATGGAGCGTGTACCTGCTGCTGGCGATGCTCGTGCTCACGCTGTGGAAGCTCGTGCCGTACCGCTTCTGGCGTCGCGTGCACCGCGTCATGCCCATCGTCTATCTCGCGCTCGCGCTGCACGCGCTCGTGCTGTTCCCGGCCTCGCTGTGGACGCAGCCGATCGGGGCGATCCTCGCGTTGGCGATCGCCGTCGGCGCGTACGGCAGCGTGGTGTCGCTGCTCGGCGGAATCGGCAGGGGCCGGCGGATGCACGGACGCATCCGCGAGGTTCGGCGAACCGGCGACGTGCTGAGCGTGCGCTGCGCGATCGGCCGCGGGTGGCGCGAAGCGAAGCCGGGCCAGTTCGCTTTCGTGACCTTCGACGCGGCCGAAGGCGCGCATCCGTTCACCATCGCCGGCGTCGATGCGCGCCAGCGTGTCCTCGGCTTCGAGATCAAGGCGCTCGGCGACTACACCGCGCGACTGCGCGAGCGCCTGCGCGCGGACATGCCGGTGCGCGTCGAGGGCCCCTACGGGCAGTTCGACTTCCGGCAGCGGCAGGCGGCGGCACGACAGGTCTGGGTTGCGGGCGGCATCGGCGTCACGCCGTTTCTCGCCTGGCTCGAGTCGCTGGCGGAGGATCCCTCGGCGGCGCCCCACGCCGATTTCCACTACTGCGTGCGCAATCGCGACAGGGATGCGTTCGTGGCGCGCGTCGAGTCGCTTTGCGCGCGCGTGCCTTCGGTGCGCCTGACGGTGCACAGCGACGACCGCGATCCGGCGCTGCACGCGCGAATGCTCTGCGATGCCGGTGCGGGCGAGCCGATCGAGGTGTGGTTCTGCGGTCCGGGCGGATTCGCCGCAGCCTTGCGCGACGGGTTGGAGAGACTCGGCCTGGGAGACGTGCGCTTCCACCAGGAAGCATTCGAGATGCGGTCCGCGCGCACGACGGCAACAGCAGCTGGTACTTCTATCTCGGGCGGCCGTTCTGATTCGGCCTGCCGAGATCGTCGATGGTGTTGGTAGGCCGTACTGGATTCGAACCAGTGACCAACGGATTAAAAGTCCGCTGCTCTACCAGCTGAGCTAACGGCCCATTGCAAAACTGCGACGAAGCTGCGAAGCAAAAAAGCGCGAAGCCTTCGATTCTAAGATTTGCCGGCATTACCGTCAAACGCCGGCGTCGCCTTTCCTGCCGCAGCCGGCATCGCCAGCGCGCCACGCAGCATCTCGATGAACGCCGTCGTGCGCGCGGGAAGCAGGCGCCGGCCGGCCGTCACGCACCAGACCGTCATCGTCGGCAGCGACCAGTCGGGAAGAACGCGCTCGAGCCTGCCCTGCTCGACGTACGGCCGCGCGACGCGCGACGACAGCGCTGCGATGCCCAGCGCGCGCACGGCGAGCGCGATCTGCAGCGCTACCGAGTTCGATGCGAGCGGTCCGACGGGGAGCCCCTGCCATCGCTGGCCGTCGCGCTGCAGGACCCACGGCAGCAGGTCGCCGGTGGCCGAGACCAGGCCGAGCCCCGCGTGATCGAGCAGCTGCTGCGGCGAAGCGGGCCGGCCGGCTTTCGCCAGGTACGCCGGGCTGGCGTAGAGCGCGTTGTCGAGGTCGACGAGGCGACGTGCGACGAGCGTGGCGTCGTCGGGCAGCTGGGCGGCGATGCGCACCGCGACGTCGAAGCGTTCCGCGATCAGGTCGACGCGTCGCGCGGAAACGTCGATCTCCAGCCGCACGCGCGGGTGCGCCGCCGTGTAGTCGCACAGGAAAGGGACGAGGCCCATCTCTTCGGCGAATCCGGTGGGCATCGACACGCGCAGGCGTCCCTGCGGCGTGCTCTGGTGGTGCTGCGCGAGAGCGTTCGCTGCGTCGGTTTCCTCGGCCAGGCGTTGCGCGTGCGCGAGCATGCGTTCGCCGAACTCGGTGAGCGACAGCCGGCGCGTCGTTCGCGTGAGCAGCCGCTCGCCGATGCGCGATTCGAGCGCGCCGATGCGTCGCGAGACGGTGGCCTTCGGCAGGCCGTGACGCTCGGCGGCGCGCGAGAAGCTGCCCGCTTCGACCACCCGCGCGAAGAGAACGAGATCCTCGGAGTCCAGCCGCGGGTTCGGTTCGAGCGGCACGCGTTCGACCCGCAGGCGCAAGCGCTCAGCGCGCCGGCAGGCTGGCGATCTGCTCTCGGGCGCGCTGCGCGGCCTGGCTGTCGGGGTATTTCGCGACGACCTGCTCGAGCGTCGCGCGCGCCGCCTTGCGGTCGCCGCTCTCGGCCTGCGCGTAGCCGACGTTGAACAGCGCGTCGGGCGCGCGCGGGTTGTCCGGGTAGCGCGCGAGCAGCGCCTGCTGGCTGGCGATCGCGCCCTTGTAGTCCTTCAGCGCGAACTGGCTGCTGCCCAGCCAGAACAGCACTCCGGGCAGGTACGGGCTGTCGGGATACTGGGAGCGAAAGCTCTGGAAGGCGGCGAGGGCGCCGCGGTAATCGCCGGCGCGGAACATCTGCAGCGCGTTGTCGAAGGCGCGCTTCTCGTTCTGGTCGACGGTGATCGAGCGGCCGTCGATCTCGGCGGCCACCGGTTCGAACTTCTTGATCCGGGTGTCGACGGTGGCGAGCTGGTCGCCGAGCTGTCGCTGCGCCGTGGCCAGTTCGTGCGACTGCACTTCGAGCTGGCCGCGCAGCCGGGCGACTTCCTGGCGCAGGGTTTCGAGCTGCGACTGCAGTTCGAGCTGGCCGCGGGCGGTCTGGTCGATGCGCTCCACGCGCCCGTTCAGGTCGGTGACCTGCCGCGTGAGCTCGTCGAGGCGCTGCGTGGTTTCCTGCTGCATCAGCTGCACGCGACCGCGCAGGTCGAGGATCGCCTTGCGCGCCTCGTCGTCCGAGAAGAGCGCGGCCTGCGCCGCCGGGTGCAGCCCCGACAGCGCGGCCAGCGAAGCGGCGAATACGAGCGCGCGCGCGTGCATCACTGATACACGAGGTCGGCGCGCCGGTTCTCGGCGAACGATGCTTCGTCGGTGCCGGTGGCGCGCGGGCGCTCCTCGCCGAAGCTGACGGCTTCCATCTGGGAATCGGGAACGCCCAGCGCCGTCATGGCCCGGCGCACTGCCTCGGCGCGCTTCTGGCCGAGCGCGAGGTTGTACTCGCGGCTGCCGCGCTCGTCGGTGTTGCCCTGGATCACGACGCGACGCGTCGGATTGGCGAGCAGGTAGCGCGCGTGCGCTTCGACCGTCGGACGGAATTCGTCGCGCACGACGAAGCTGTCGAAGTCGAAGTAGATGCTGCGCTTCGCCAGCGGGCTGGCCGGATCGTTCAGCGGATCCCTCTGCTCGACCTGCACCTGCTGGATGCCGCGCCCGTCGGCTCCCGCGCCGGCGGCTCCCTGCGACGCGGCGTCGCGGCTCTCGATCGGAGCGGAGCCCTGCGTCGACGCGTCGTCGAGCTTCACGCCGGAACTGCAGGCGGCCAGGAAGGCCGTTGCGAGTGCAATCACTGCCAGTCGGATCGTCGATTTCATCTTGCTCCCCGGGGTTCGGTCGTCTTCGTGCTGGAAAAGGAAAAAAGCGGGAGCTCCGTTCATTTCGGGAACGGGCCCCACGTCGGCTCGCGGATGTCGCCGGCCGACGAGGTGAGTCGCTGGCGCACGCGGCCGTCGACCGTGACGGCGACGAGCGAGTCGTGCCCGTTGGCCTGCGTGGCGAACATCACCCATCGGCTGTTGGGCGCGAAGCTCGGCGATTCCTCGCGGCCCGTCTCCGACAGGATCGTTTCCTGGCCGGTGCCGGCGAGATCGCGCACGGCGACGAGGAAGCGGCCGTCGCGCCGCGTGACGTAGGAGAGCAGCCGCCCGTCCGGGCTCACGCGCGGACTCACGTTGTACGACGAGCCGAAGGTGACGCGGACGGGCGTTCCGCCGTCGAGCGGCATGCGGTAGATCTGCGGCGAGCCGCCGCGATCGGAGGTGAAGTAGAGCGACTTTCCGTCCGGCGCGAAAGCCGGTTCGGTGTCGATGCCCGGCGAGGTGGTGAGCCGCTGCGGCGCTCCGCTGCCGTCGGCGGTGATCAGGTAGATCTGCGACAGCCCGTCGCGCGTGAGCGCGACGGCGAGGGTTCGGCCGTCGGGCGACCATGCCGGCGCGCTGTTGCTGCCCTTGAAGTTCGCCACCGGAAGGCGCTGGCCGGTGGCGAGCGTGTGCACGTAGACGACCGGCTTCCTGCTCTCGAAGGAGACGTAGGCGATGCGCGTGCCGTCGGGCGACCACGACGGCGAGATGATCGGCTCGGGCGAGGTGAGCGGAGACACGACGTTCTCGCCGTCCCAGTCGGCGACGTTCAGCTTGAAGCGCGTTCCCTGCTTCGAGACGAAGGCGATGCGCGTGGAGAAGATTCCCTTCTCGCCGGTGATCCTCTCGAATACCCAGTCGGCGACGCGATGGCCGCCGAAGCGCAGGTCGTGTTCGGAGACGACGAGCGACTCGCCGCCGAGCGGCGCCTGGCGCACGGCGTCGGCGAGGCGATAGCGGATGTCGTAGCGGCCGTCCGGCAGCCGCGAGACCGAGCCGCCGAGCACCGCGTCGGCCCCTCGCGAGCGCATCGACGCGTAGTCGGGTGCGGCGGACTCGGAGAGCGTCACGCCGGGATCGATGACGCGGAACGACCCGCTGCGGGCGAGGTCGCTGCGAACGACGTCGGCGACCTGTTCGGGAGCGCGGCCGTCGGTGGCGAAGTTCGCGATCGCAATCGGGTATTGCGTGGCGCCGACACCGGAGACATCGAGGCGCATCTGCGCTTGTGCGGCGATGGGCAGGGAGAGAGCGACGAGCGCCGCCAGAAGCACTTGCCTCATGTAGCTCCTCGTGTAGCGACCCACGATTATATCGATCCGGCTGCGCGGCCCCCGATCGGCGTTGCGTTCGGCGCGATCAGCGGTCGTCCTTCGGGCCGCGCAGGATCTCGAGTTCGGAGGGGCAGCTGCCGTCGGCCTGCCGGGGGAGCGGGTCGGTACGCTCGATGCCGCGTTCGGCGGCGGCGTCCCAGGCGGGGATGCCGCTCGAGCGGCGCAGCTGCACCGAGCGGATCCGGCAATCCGGCGACACCGACACGAGGAACGTGGCTTTCGGGTTGCCGGCGAGGTCCTGCGGAACCTGGTAGATCGTGTTCGACCGGATCAGGCCCGACAGCCGCGCCGCGTAGCCCGAGTCGATGCCGCTGCCGGCGCTGCCCTGCGTGCCGGTTGCCGAACCCAGCCGCGCGACGTCGCCGGAGCCCGCCTGCGCACGCAGCCCTTCGAGATACTGCGCGCGCTGCTTCTCCTCGCGTTCGCGGCGCGCCTTCTCCTGCGCCTCGCGCCTGGCCTTCGCCTCGGCTTCCTGCTTCGCTTTCGCTTCGGCCTCGCGCCTGGCCTTTGCTTCGGCTTCCTGCTTCGCCTTCGCCTCGGCCTCCTGCTTCGCTTTCGCTTCGGCTTCGCGCCGGGCCTTCGTTTCGGCCTCCTGCTTCGCCTTCGCCTCGGCTTCGCGCCGTTCCTTCAGCTCGGCTTCGTGGCGCGCTTTTTCTTTCTCCTCGGCGTCGCGGCGCGCCTTCTCCTCGGCGCGCTTGCGCGCCTCGAGTCGCCGGCGCTCCTCGTCGGCGCGCCGCTCGGCTTCCTCGCGCGCCTTGCGTTCCTGCTCGAGCGCGATGTCCGGCTTAGCCTCCGGCGCGGGCTCGGGTTGCGCCTGCGCGACGGGCGGGGGCGTCTCGGCCCGCGGCGGCTCGGGCGGCTTCGGTTCGGGCCGCGGCTCGGGCTTCGGCGGCGGGGTCTTCGGCTCGACCGTCGGCGGGTCCCACAGCTCGGCTGCGGCGCCCTCCGGCGCGCTGGACTGCCAGCGGATGCCGACGAAGAGCATCGCGATCAGCAGGCCGTGCATCAGCAGCGCGAGCGCGAAGGCGCGAATGCGCCCCTTCGGCTTCGGCGGACGGCGCACGACGCTCGCTCCGCTCGAGCGCGGCATCGCGTCGTCCGCCGGAACGCCTCTGCGGCTGCGATGGGGATCGGCCATGCGCCGTTTCAGTTCGCCGGCTTGACGAGCAGCGCGATGCGCTCGATGTTCATGCGGCGCAGCTCGCTCATCACGTCGATGACCGCTTCGTATTTCACCGCGCGATCGCCGCTGATCACCACCGCCATCTGCCCCGCGTCGCCGCGGATCTGCTCGATCGCTCCGCGCAGGTCGCCGCGCCCGACCCTTCGCTCGGACGGATCGCCGGTGTTGACGCCGCGCACGCGCAGTTCGCCGTCGGCGCGCACCTGCACCTCGATGTAGCGGTCCGGGCGCTCGCTGCTGCGGCCCGCGCTGGGCAGGTCGATCGCGCCGGGCGGCAGCATCGGCGCCGTCACCATGAAGATGACGAGCAGCACCAGCATCACGTCGATGTACGGAACGACGTTGATCTCGTTGACCATGCGCCGTCCGCGGCCTCGGCCGCGCGGCCCGGGAGTCGGCATCGCTACCTCGCCTGTCGCTGCAGGATGTTGGAGAACTCGTCGACGAAGCTGTCGAAGCGCGTGGACAGGCGATCCATGTCGTACGCATAGCGGTTGTACGCGACGACGGCGGGAATCGCGGCGAACAGGCCGATCGCCGTGGCGACCAGCGCTTCGGCGATGCCGGGCGCCACCGCGGCGAGCGTGGCCTGGTGCACGTTCGCCAGCCCGCGGAACGAGTTCATGATTCCCCAGACGGTGCCGAACAGCCCGATGTACGGGCTCACCGAGCCGGCGGATGCGAGGAACGCGAGATTCGACTCGAGCGCGTCCATCTCGCGCTGGTAGGCCGCGCGCATCGCGCGGCGCGAGCCGTCGAGCATCGCGGCGACGTCGCCCGGCTTCTGCTGGCGCGTCTTCAGGAACTCGCTCATCCCCGACTCGAAGATGCGCGCGAGCGGTCCGTGATCGGCGCGGCCGGTGCGGATCTCCTCGTACAGCGCGCCGAGGTCGCGGTCCTTCCAGAACTCGGATTCGAAGTCGTCGGTGGCGCGCTGCGCGGCGCGGATCGCGAAGCCCTTGCGGAAGATCACCGTCCAGGAGCCGAGCGAGATCAGCAGCAGCAGCGCCATGACGAACTGCACGAGCAGGCTCGCGTGCAGCACGAGCGTGACGATCGACAGTTCGCTGTCGGCCGGCGCATCGGGCAATGCGGGCAGCGAGTCGCGAATGCGCCGCTGCAACGGCTCCGGGAACGCCGTCGCGCGGCCGTCGCCGCGGCGGATCGCCGCGAAGCGCAACTGCGCGACGACGAGCGCCTCGTCGTTGCCGGCGAGTCGCGCACTCTGCCACAACAGGCACGAAGCCCTCCGCACGGCGGCCGGGCGCACGTCGACGACGAGCTGGTCGTCGAGCCGCGCGGGGCGTCGATAGTCGATGGAGACGTCGCGCACGACGAGCAGCACGCCGTGTTCGTCGGCGAGCGCGCGGTGTCCGAAGCCGAGCGCGCGCAGCCAGTCGGTGCGCGCGCGCTCGAAGTAGCGCAGCCAGTTCGCGTAGTAGACGATCCCGCCCGCGTCGGTGTCTTCGTAGTAGACGCGGATCGGCATCGAAAAGGCCGCTGCCGGCAGGGGTTCTGTCACGCGCGGGATTCTACCCGCGCGAAGCTTCGTCGCCCCACAGATCGCCAGAGTCGCCCGGCGCGCCGGGCGCGGCCAGGCCGAAATGTCGCCACGCCGCCGGCGACGCCACGCGTCCGCGCGGCGTTCGCTGCAGGAAGCCCTGCTGGATCAGGTACGGCTCGAGCACGTCCTCGATCGTGTCGCGCTCCTCGCCGATCGCGGCGGCGAGGTTGTCGAGCCCCACCGGACCGCCGGAGAATTTCTCGATCATCGTCTGCAGCAGCTTGCGGTCCATCACGTCCAGGCCGCTCGCGTCGACGTCGAGCATCTTCAGCGCGGCGTCGGCGGTGGCGGCGTCGATGCGGCCGGAGGCGCGCACCTCGGCGTAGTCGCGCACGCGGCGCAGCAGCCGGTTGGCGATGCGCGGCGTGCCGCGCGAGCGGCGCGCGATCTCGCGCGAACCGTCGGCCGTCGCCGTCGCGCCGAGCAGCTGCGCCGAGCGCGCGACGATCTGCGTCAGCTCGTCGACGTCGTAGAACTCGAGCCGCGCGACGATGCCGAAGCGATCGCGCAGCGGGTTCGTCAGCATGCCGGCGCGCGTGGTCGCGCCGACCAGCGTGAACGGCTGCAGGTCGAGCTTGATCGAGCGGGCCGCCGGCCCTTCGCCGATCAGGATGTCGATCTGGAAGTCCTCGAGCGCGGGATAGAGGATCTCCTCGACGACCGGCGAGAGCCGGTGGATCTCGTCGATGAAGAGGACGTCGTTCTTCTCGAGATTGGTGAGGATCGCGGCCAGGTCGCCGGGACGCTCGAGCACCGGGCCCGAGGTCTGCCGCAGGTTCACGCCCATCTCGGCGGCGACGATGTGCGCCAGCGTCGTCTTGCCCAGCCCGGGCGGGCCGAACAGCAGCAGGTGGTCGAGCGCCTCGCCGCGCGCGCGCGCGGCGGCGACGAAGATCCCGAGCTGCTCGCGGATCTTCGCCTGTCCGACGTAGTCGGCCAGGCGGCGCGGACGCAGCGCGCGCTCGACCAGTTCCTCGGACGGGGAGGCGGGGGCGGCGGCGACCAGCCGGTCGTGCTCGATCATGTCTTCGCCAGCAGCTTCAGCGACTGCTTGATTCCGTCGGAGACGGCGATGCCGACGGGCAGCTGGCGCACCGCGGCCGAGGCCTCGCGCTCCGAATAGCCCAGCGCGAGCAGCGCGTTCAGGACGTCGGTGGCCGTTTCGGCCGGCGCCGCACGGCCGCCGTCGGCAAGCGCCTGCGCGAGCTTGCCCTCGAGTTCGAGCACGAGCCGCTCGGCGGTCTTCCTGCCGATGCCGGGCACCTTCTGCAGGCGGCCGGCGTCCTGGCGCGCGACGGCCTGGGCCAGCTCGGCCACCGACAGCCCGGAGAGCACCGCGAGCGCGGTGCGCGCGCCGATGCCCGAAATGCGGATCAGCCGGCGGAACGCGTCGCGCTCGTCGGCGCGCAGGAATCCGTAGAGCAGGTGCGCGTCCTCGCGCACCACCGGCTGCACCAGCAGCGTGACGCGCGCGCCGGTGGCCGGCAGGTCGTAGAAGGTGCTCATCGGCACGTCCACCTCGTAGCCGACGCCGCCGACGTCGACCAGCACGGTCGGGGGGTGCTTTTCGAGGAGCGTTCCGCTCAGTCGTCCGATCATGCCGCGGATGGTACCGCCGATGCCGCGGGCCGGAGGCGTTGCGTCACGCGAGCCGCAGCCGGCCGCGGCGCAGCGCTACACGCCGGCCTGCGGCCGTCGGCCGGCCGGTTGCCGGCGCCGGCGGATTCGCGAGGCCGGCCGCGCCGGCCGCGGCGGCGCTC
>QEVN01000147.1 GCA_003576795.1 Burkholderiales bacterium | reverse complement strand
TGCATCAGCGCGGTGATGTCGTCGCGCAGCGACGCGAGCTCGGACTGCAGGCGCCGGCGTACCTCGTCGAACTCGATTCCGGCGAAATGCGCGTTGATGTAGTTCGCCGCCTCGACCAGCTCGTCGCGGGAATAATCGCGGTGGGTGGAGAGGATGCGGTTCTGCACGCTGCCGTCGCCGGCGACGATGATCAGCAGCACGCGCCGGTCGGACAGCCGCAGGAACTCGACCTGGCGGAACATCGTCGCCCGCCGGGGCGCCATCACGACGCCGGCGAAATGCGACAGGTTGGACAGCAGCGACGCCGCGACCGACAGCACGCGCTGCGGTTCGTCCGGATGGAGGCGGTCGTGCAGCTTCTCGGCTTCGTCCACCTTCAACGGCTCGACGACGAGCAGCGTGTCGACGAAGAAGCGAAAGCCGCGCGGCGTGGGGATGCGCCCGGCCGAGGTGTGCGGGCTGGTGATGAGGCCCATCTCCTCGAGATCGGCCATCACGTTGCGCACGGTGGCCGGCGACAGGTCGAGCCCCGACTGGCGCGAGAGCGTGCGCGAGCCGACGGGATGCCCGTCGGCGATGTAGCGCTCGATCAGCGTCTTCAGGAGGATGCGGGCCCGGTCGTCGAGCATGTCCTCATTGTAGGGGCGGCGCCGCCCGTTGCAAGCCCGGTGCCCGATCCCGATCCCCGTCATCCGTGCGGCTCGGACGGATGCACGACGAGCGGCGCCGCGCGGCCTGCCGCCTATGCTCTAATCACCGGATGAAGAATGCGTTCGAACGCGTCGCCCTGATCGGGCGCTGGCAGTCGGAGGAAGTCGGCGAGGCGCTGTTCGCCATCGCCGCCTTCCTGCGCGCCCGCGACGTCTCGGTGCTGGTCGAGGAGCGCACGGCGGCAGCCGGCGGCACGCGCGATTTCGACATCGCCGACATCGAGCGCATCGGCGACGAGGCCGACCTCGCCATCGCGCTCGGCGGCGACGGCACGATGCTGGGCGCGGCGCGCGCGCTGGCGCGGCGCGAGGTGCCGCTGGTCGGCATCAACGCCGGGCGGCTGGGCTTCATCACCGACATCGGCCTGGGCAGCTGGCGCCAGGCGCTGGCGACGATCCTCGAGGGCAATTTCGCCTCCGAGGAACGAACGCTGCTCACCGCGCGCGTGGTGCGCGACCACGAGATCGTCTGGAGCGAGCTGGCGCTGAACGACGTCGTCGTCAATCGCTCGTCGCGCACCGGGATGATCGAGCTGCAGGTGCACGTCGACGATCTCTACATGTACAGCCAGCGGGCGGACGGGCTGATCATCGCCACGCCCACCGGCTCCACGGCCTACGCGCTGTCGGCCAACGGGCCCATCCTGCATCCGCAGGTGCAGGGCATCGTGCTGGTGCCGGTGGCGCCGCAATCGCTGTCGAACCGGCCGATCGTGCTGCCGGACGACGTCACGATCACCGTGCGCGTGATCGACGGCCGCGAGCCGCGCGTGGCCGGCGACATGCAGGTGTTCAACGATCTGCACGTCGGCGACGACATCGTCGTGCAGCGCGCACCCTTCCGCACCCGCTTCCTGCATCCGCCCGACTACAGCTATTTCGCCACGCTGCGCGGCAAGCTGAACTGGCACGAGCTGCCCAGCCTGCGCGGCGTGCAGCGCTGAACCCGGCCGCCTTCCCGGCTCCTGCTGCCCCGCCGCACTTTCGTCCTTCCGCCTTTCCGATGCTGCTGCGCCTGCGACTCGCGAACTTCGTCATCGTCGACTCGGCCGAACTCGTCTTCGGAAGCGGATTCACCGTGCTGTCGGGCGAAACCGGCGCGGGCAAGTCGATCCTGCTCGATGCGCTGATGCTCGCGCTGGGCGGACGCGCCGACGCCGGCGTCGTGCGCGACGGCTGCGAGCGCGCCGACATCGTCGCCGAGTTCGCCGCCGACGACGCGCTCGACGCCTGGCTCGCCGAGCGCGAGTTGCAGGGCGACGCCGGCCTGGTGCTGCTGCGGCGCGTGGTCGATGCCGACGGCCGCTCGCGCGCCTTCGTCAACGGGCACCCGTCCACCGCGGCGCTGCTGCGCGAGATCGGCGAGCGGCTGGTCGAGATCCACGGCCAGCACGCCTCGCAATCGCTGTTGCGCGCCGACGGCCAGCGCCGCCTGCTCGACGGCTTCGGCGCGCTCGATGCGCTCGTCGCGTCGGTCGGCGCCGCCTTCGCCGACTGGCGCACGGCGCTGCGCGCGCTCGACGCCGCCGAGCACGGGGCGCGCGAGCTGGCGCTCGAGCGCGAGCGGCTCGAGTGGCAGCTCGGCGAGCTGGAAGCGCTGCGCATCGAGCGCGACGAATGGGAGACGCTCGAAGCCGAGCAGAAACGGCTCTCGCACGCGGCCTCGCTCGTCGAAGGCGCGGGCTCGGCCGCCGAAGCGCTCGTCGAGAGCGACGACGCGCTGCTCGCGCAGCTGCAACGCACGGTGCAGCGCCTGCGCCCGCTGGCGGCGATCGACGAAGCGCTCGCCGAGCCGGTGCAGCTGCTCGACAGCGCGGCAATCCAGGTCGACGAGGCGGCCTCGACGCTGCGCGAATACGCGACGCGCGTCGAACTCGATCCGCAGCGCCTCGAGCAGGTGGACGCGCGCATCGGCGCGCTGTTCTCGGCGGCGCGCAGGCTGCGCCTGGCGCCGCAGGCGCTGTACGACGAATGCGCGCAGCTGCGCGAGCGCGTGCGGGCGCTCGACGCCGCGCAGGACGTCGACGCGCTGCGCGAGCGCGCGGCGCAGCTGCGCAGCGCCTACGACGCGCTCGCCGCGCAGTTGTCGCAGCGGCGGCGCGATGCGGCGGCGCGCCTGGCCGAAGGCGTCACGCGGCACGTCGCCCTGCTCGGGATGAAGGGCGGGCGCGTCGAGATCGCCGTCGAGGCGGCCGAGCCCTCGGCCTCGGGTGCCGATGCCGTCGAGTTTCGCGTCGCCGCGCACGCCGGCGTCCCGCCGCGTCCGCTCGCCAGGGTCGCGTCCGGCGGCGAACTGTCGCGCATCGCGCTGGCGATCACGACGATGGCCGCGCAGGCCAACCCGGTGCCGACGCTCGTCTTCGACGAGGCCGACGCCGGCGTGGGCGGCGCCGTCGCGCAGGCGGTGGGCGAGCTGATGCGCTCGCTGGGCGAGTCGCGCCAGGTGCTGTGCGTCACGCACCTGCCGCAGGTGGCGGCGAAAGCGCATCGCCACTGGCGGGTGTCGAAGAACACGGTGGGGCGGACGACGCTCAGCGTGATCGAGCCGCTCGAGCGCAATGCGCGCGTCGACGAGATCGCGCGGATGCTGGGCGGGGCCGACATCACGGCCACGACGCGCCGGCACGCGCGCGAAATGCTCGCGCAGAGTCGCTGATTCGGGATGCGCGGGCCGCGCAGTCGCTGCGCGGCCCGGGTGCGCGGCCGTTGCCGGCCGGAACGCGGGATCTAGCCGCGGTTGCGCCGGTGCTCGCAGTCGTCCTTGATGCAGCTGCCGTACAGCGACAGCGCGTGATCCTGCAGCTTGAAGCCGTGCTCGGCCGCGACGATCTGCTGGCGACGCTCGATCTCGGCGTCGTAGAACTCCTCGACGCGGCCGCAATCGACGCAGACGAGGTGATCGTGGTGCGAGCCTTCCTCCAGCTCGAACACCGCCTTGCCCGCCTCGAAATTGCTGCGCTTGAGCAGACCGGCCTGCTCGAACTGCGTGAGCACGCGATAGACCGTGGCCAGGCCGATCTCCTGGTGCTCGGCGAGCAATTCGCGGTAGACGTCTTCGGCGCTCATGTGGCGCTGCTTGCCGTTCTGGAAGATCTCGAGGATCTTCATGCGCGGCGCCGTCGCCTTCAGCCCCATGCTCTTGAGTTCGGTGGTGATCGTCGACGACATTGCGATGGACCGTTGCGACTGGGGGAGAACCGGGGAGGACGGACCGCCGGATGCGCCGGCAGCCTGCTTCCGTATGATAGCGGTTTCGTCCGCGCGCCCACCCTTTCGAAGCCCATGATTCCGTTTCCGTACCGTGCGGCGCTGGCGCCGGCGCTGGTCGTCGCTGCGCTCGTGGCCGGCTGCTCGATGAACGACCCGAACCGCAGCGGACTGCTGCAGCCGTACCGCATCGACCTTCCGCAGGGCAACTACCTGACGCGCGAAAGCGTGGAGCGCGTCCAGGAAGGAATGTCGCGCGAGCAGGTCCGCTTCCTGCTGGGCACGCCGCTGCTGCGCGACATGTTCCACCCCGACCGCTGGGACTACGTCTTCCGCTACAAGTTCCCCAGCGGCGACGTCGAACAGCGCAAGGTCACGATCCGCTTCCGCGACGATCGCGTCGCGGCTATCGAAGCCGATCCGCTGCCGCAGCGCGAGGACAGCTCCGATCCGGCCCTGCCGGGATACCAGCCGGGCGCGCCGGCAGCCGACCAGGCGGCGAAAGAACCGTGACGATGCGAGTCGCGGTGGCGGGCGCCTCGGGGCGCATGGGCCGGATGCTGATCGAGGCGGTGCTCGAGGCGCCCGATGCGCAGCTGGCCGGCGCGCTCGACGTCGCCGCGAGCCCCTCGCTGGGGCGCGATGCGGCCGACTTCCTCGGGCGGGCAAGCGGCGTGAAGATCGTCGACGACGTCGACGCCGGACTGGCCGGCGCGCAGTTCCTGATCGACTTCACGCGGCCCGAGGGCACGCTCGCGCATCTGAAGGCCTGCGTCGCACGCGGCGTCGGCATGGTGATCGGCACCACCGGCTTCGACGACGCCGGCCGCGCGGCGATCGCCGACGCATCGCAGCGCATTCCGATCGTGTTCGCGCCGAACATGAGCGTGGGCGTGAACGTCGTGCTCGAACTGCTGGCGACGGCCGCGCGCATCCTCGGGCCGGGCTACGACGTCGAGATCATCGAGGCGCACCATCGACACAAGGTCGACGCGCCTTCGGGCACCGCCCTGAAGATGGGCGAAGTGGTCGCCGAGGCGCTCGGCCGCGACCTGCGGGAGGTCGCCGTCTACGGCCGCCAGGGACATACGGGCGAACGCGACGCCAACACGATCGGCTTCGCCACCGTGCGCGGCGGCGACATCGTCGGCGACCACACCGTGCTCTTCGCCGGCACCGGCGAGCGCATCGAGATCACGCACCGTTCGTCGAGCCGCGTCACCTACGCGCATGGCGCGCTGCGCGCATGCCGCTTCCTCGCGTCGCGCGAGCGGGGGCTGTTCGACATGCGCGACGTGCTCGGGTTGCGCAAGGCCTGAGTCAGCGGCCGTCGGCGGAGCGCGGACGCGGCTGCATCCGTTCGCGCAACGCCGCGCACGGATCCTCGCGCGGTTGGGCATCGGTCTGCACCGCCAGGTCGAAGGGGCTGCGCTCGGCTTCGGCGGCGCCTTCGTCTTCCGCCTCGGGACGTTCGAGCAGCGCGATCGACACGACGCGAGCCTGCGGCCGCAGCGCCGCCAGGTGCAGCGGCACGCCGATGTCGCGCCGCAGGTGACCGTTCCCGGCGAGCAGCACGACCGGAAGCCCGATGCGCTCGCGCGCCTCGACGAGTGCGCGCGCGATGCGATCGTCGCGTGTGCGCTGCGCGGCGGCCATCGCATCGACCGCCCGCTCGGGGAGCAGTCCGCAGTGCCCCTGCCGGATCGACGCGCGCATCGCCTCGGTCTCCCCGGCTCCCCATCCGGGCGGCGGCGGCGCGGGCGGAACGCTTCCTTTCGCCACGAGCGTCGTGTCGGCCGGCGACAGGTTCGCCGCGACCAGCGGCAAGCCGCGACGCAACGCCAGCTCGATCGCCGGGCGATAGAGATCCCACTCCCAGCCATCGAAGGCGAAACCCGCCGCCTGCGCGATGCGACGCGCGCGCGAGGCGAGATCGGGCGCCGTGGACGGGTTCGCCGCCTCGCGCGTGTCCTCGGCGCGCGCGCAGTCGAGCGCCTCCTGCCGGTCGGCATCGAACTGCTCGAGCGCGAGCGCGAACGGGTGCCGGTCGGCGAGCGTCTCGAGCCAGTGCAGGCGCAGCCGGTGCTGCTCGACGTTGTCGTGCAGCTCGCCGAGGAGGAGGAAGTCGGCGTCGACGGCGGCGGGCGGCAGCGGGGGAAATGCCGCGGAGGGCGACGTGGACGCAGCAGGTGGCGGAACCGCATCGGCCGGCGAGGAGCTGCTTGATGCCGCACAGCCCATCAGCGCCACCGCAATCGCCAGCGCGCCGGCGAGCCGCACGGCAACGTCGACTCCGCCGGGCGCCGCGCGCCCGAAGGTAAGGGATCGCCCCGGCGTCAGCGAGCGTCCCGCCGGCGGAACCGGCCTGCGCGGCGCGGGCCGCTCGTGAACGGTGGCGTTCATTCGTCGTCTCTCTTCGGCGGATTGCCCGGCGACAGGGGTAACACGATTTCGCCG
>QEVN01000146.1 GCA_003576795.1 Burkholderiales bacterium | reverse complement strand
CTCGACCGCGCCCAGGCCCTCGCCGCCGCGCGCGCCATCGACGACGCGATCGCGCGCGGCGACGCCGGCGGGCCGCTGCTCGGCGTGCCCGTCGCGGTCAAGGACATCATCGACGTGCGCGGCATGCCCACCGGCGACGGCACCGTGCTGCACGCCGGCCGCATCGCGAGCGACGACGCCGCGCTCGTGCGCGCGATGCGCCGAGCCGGCGCCTGGCCGATCGGCAAGGCGGTGACCACCGAGCTGGCCACCTACGCACCCGGCAGGACGCGCAATCCGCGAGCCCTTGCGCACACGCCCGGCGGCTCGTCCAGCGGTTCGGCCGCGGCGGTGGCCTGCGGCATGGTGCCGCTGGCGATCGGCACGCAGACGAACGGCTCGGTGATCCGGCCTGCGTCGTTCTGCGGCGTGGTCGGCTACAAGCCGAGCTTCGGGCGCATCGCGCGCGGCGGCGTGCTGCGCCAGTCGCCCGTGCTGGATCAGATCGGCGTCTTCGCGCGCAACGTCGACGACGCTGCGGCGCTGGCCGAGGCGCTCTTCGGGCCCGATCCTTCCGACCCCGCTACCGCGCAGGCGCCGACCCCGCCGCTGTCGGCGATCGCCGCAACGCAACCGCCGACCCGGCTGCGGATGGCATGGTCGCGCACGCCCTGGTGGGACCGCGTCGCTCCGGACGCGCAGGCCGCCTTCGAGCGCTGGGTCGACGAGTTCGGAGACGGGATCGAAGCGATCGACCTGCCCGCCGATGCGCAGCATGCGATCGGCTGGCTGCGCACCATCATGGAGGCCGACATCGCTGCCTCGTACGAACGCGAGTACGACACCGGCCGCGCGCAGTTGTCCGAGTCGTTGCAGCGGCAGATCGAGCGCGGGCGCACCGTCACTGCCGTCGATTACCGCAAGGCGATCGAGAACCGGGGCCGCGTCGCGGCGGCGATCGACCCGCTCTTCGAGCGCTTCGACGCGATCGCCTGCCCGGCGACGCTCGGCACCGCGCCGCCGGCCTCCGAGGGCACCGGCGATCCGCTGATGTGCACGCTGTGGACCTACCTCGGCGCGCCCGCGATCAGCCTGCCGCTGCTCGCGGGTGCGAACGGCCTGCCGCTCGGCGTCCAGCTGGTCGGCCGGCATGGCGACGACGGCCGCCTGTTGCGCACCGCTCGCGCGCTGACGCGGGCCGCGTCCCATGCGAGCGGCGCCTGACGAGAGTCGCGCCCTGACGCAAGTCGCGCCCTGACGCAAGTTGCGCACAGACCGCACACGGCGCACTGACGCACATCCCGCGCCCTCCGGTACCATCTCCGCATGAGCTCGATCGACACGCTGCTGCGGCAACTCGCGTCTGCGGGCGAGCCGACGCCGCTGCCCGAAGCGCTCGTCTTCCTGAAGACGCGCCTGGGACGCGAGGAATCGCGGCGCGCCGAAGCGACGATCCCGCGCCGCCTGCGCACCGTGCTCGCGCTGGTCGACGGCCGGCGCAGCGTGCAGGTGCTGCATACGCTGCTGCACAGCTACCGCGGGCTGGACGACGCGCTCGACATGCTGCACAAGATGGGCCTGATCGAGCCGCTTCCGGAACGCTGGGATCTCGGCCCGACCGGCTCCGATTGAACCGCCTGCTCGTCATCGCCCACGTGCTGGGCGGCATGCTGATGGTGTTCTCGGCGACCTTCGCGCTGCCGTTCGCGTGGTCGATCGCCGTCCACGACGGCAGCTACCGCAGCTTCCTGGTCGCGAGCGCCGCCTGCCTCGTCGCCGGCGCGTTGCTGTGGCTTGCCACGAGGCCCTATCGGCGCGAGCTGGAGCCGCGCGACGGCTGCCTGCTCGTCGTGCTCGGCTGGCTGACGATGTCGCTGGCGGGCGCCGTGCCGCTGCTGCTCGAGATCCCCGGGCTGTCGTTCACCGACGCCTATTTCGAAGCGGTCGCCGGATTGACCACGACCGGCTCGACCATTCTCGACCACATCGAGCGATTGCCGCAGTCGGTGAACGTCTGGCGACATGCGATGCAGTGGTACGGCGGCATGGGGATCATCGTGATGGCCGTGGCGATCCTTCCGCTGCTCGGCGTCGGCGGAATGCAGCTGTTCCGCAACGAGATGCCCGGGCCGATGAAGGAGAACCGGCTCACGCCGCGCATCACGCAGACCGCGAAATACCTGTGGCTCGTCTACACCAGCCTCACCGCCGCGTGCATCGTCGCGCTGCACTGGGCCGGGCTCGACTGGTTCGAGTCGGTCTGCCATGCGTTCTCGGCGATGTCGCTGGGCGGCTTCTCCACGCGCGATGCGAACGTCGCCGCGATCGCGTCGCCGGCGGTCGAAGCCGTGCTCACCGTGTTCATGCTGGTCGCCGTGCTGAACTTCTTCACGCACTTCGTCGCGCTGCGCCAGCGGTCGCTGCTCGCCTACTGGCGCGATCCGGAGGCGCCGGCCGTCTGGGGCCTGCTGATCGGCAGCGCGATCGCGCTGGGCGTGTACCTGCACTGGACCGGCGAGTATCCGAGCCTGGTCGTCTCGCTGCGCCACGCGCTGTTCAACACGGTATCGCTGGGCACCACCACCGGCTTCGTCAGCCAGGACTACGCGTCGTGGCCGCTGTTCGCGCCGCTCTGGCTGCTGTTCCTCGCCTGCGTCGGCTCGTCGGCCGGGTCGACCGGCGGCGGCATCAAGATGATCCGCTCGCTGATTCTCATCAAGCAGGCGCGGCGCGAACTCACCCGCCTCGTGCACCCGCGGGCGATCGCTCCGCTCACGCTGAACGGGCAGATCGTCGACAACCGGATCATCTTCTCGGTGCTCGGCTACATGCTGCTGTGGGGCCTGACGCAGCTCGCGCTCGCGCTGGTCCTGCTCGCCGTGGGTGAGGACTTCCTTACCGCGGTTTCCGCGGCGGTAGCCACGGTGAACAACGTCGGTCCGGCGCTCGGACGCTACGGCCCCACCAGCAACTATGCGGCGATGAGCGACTTCGAAACCTGGCTGCTCGCCTTCGCGATGCTCGCCGGCCGGCTCGAGCTGCTGACCTTCTTCGTCATCTTCACGCCCGCGTTCTGGCGAAGATGAATGCGGCACACGGGTTTCCCCCGCTGGTGGGCAGATCGCTTGCTACGCATACTTTGAAAGCGACAGGAAGTCGATACACCCTAGAGGAAAGCGGTTTTTATTGATAGTATGTACTAACTCATGGGCATCGGAACGGCGCCCATCGGAGCGGCAAGGACGGCGGTCGGCTGGCGCTTCGCTTGAACATCGCGGCCGGCGACCCTATTTCCCCAGCACTGGGAGAGGTGCCGGATGAACATGATCTACAACAGCTCGAACTACTGCGTCGTCGAGTTTCGCGACCCGGAAGGCGGCGACGTCGGCGGTTTCGAGATCATGGACAAGCACGGCCGCAGGGAAATCTATCTTGGCGGCGATCTCGCCGAGCACTTCCGCAGCGGCGTGCAGGAGCTGATCGAAAGCGAGCCGTCCGAAGAGCAGGTCGACGACTTCCTGCGGCGCTTCGAGGGGCTGATGCAGCATCCGCTGGTGCTGCACTGAGGTTGCGCGTTGCACCGGTTGCCGATGTCCTGACGCTTCCGCCTGCGCGCAGTCGGCGCTTCGCTGATCCGTAGAACGCCCCTTCACGGGGCGTTTTTTCTTGTGCGCCTTCCGTACGAGCCTTCCCGCTTCCGCGCCCCGCGAGCGGCACCCCGCTTGCTCGGATCCCCGGCATCGGATCCGGAGAAATGGGGATCGTCATGCCCGCAGGCGACACCGGGCCGCGCGTCGTCGGCGTCAACCGGACGCAGGACGGCAGCCTCTGCGTGATGGACGGCTCGCGCGTCGTCTGCTGCATCCAGAAGGAGCGGCTCAGCCGGCGCAAGCACCACTGGGGCAAGCTCGGCGACCTGCGCGACTTCTATCGGAACGCCGTTGCCGATCTCGCGACGCGCCCGATCGACGCGCTCGTCGAATGTTTCTCCTCCGACCGCGAGATCGAGCGCCTCGACCGGTACGACGACGAGCTGCGCGCGACGCTGACGCTCGCGCCGAACGCGAAGCGGGCGCGCATCTCGCATCACCTCTCGCATCTGTACAGCGTGTTCCCGCCGTCGCCCTTCGACGAGGCGGCGGTGATGATCGTCGACGGGCAGGGCAGCCCCGCGTCGCAGTTCGACGAGCGCTGGCCGGGCCGCGAACGCACGCCCGGCCACTGGCGCGAGGTGTCGTCGTTCTACCGCGTCGATCGCAGCGGACGCCTCGAGTGTCTCGACAAGCAGCTGTGGAGCGGCGACGAGGACGAGCCGGTCGGCCTCGGCATGTTCTATTTCCTGCTCACGCAGGCGATGTTTCCGGGCGAAGGCAACGAAGGCAAGGTGATGGGCCTCGCCCCGCACGGCGACCCGCAAGCCTTCGGCCTGCCGCCGCTCGACGTGAACGGCTTCGACGTGACGATTCCGCGCGCGTGGCGCGAGATCGTCGCGGTGCGTCCGCGCTTTCGCTACGACCCGAACGATCGCTCGCGCTTCGACGACGTCGCCAATCTCGCTGCCGCCGGCCAGCGCGCGTTCGAGGATGCGTTGCTGAAGCTCTCGACGACGCTGTACGAGCGCACCGGCCTGGACGATCCGCCCGGCGCACGCGTGAGCTGGCGCAGGCCGGGCGGCGGAATCGGCGGCCTCACGTTCGGCGCGGTCGACCACTACGACCAGCGCTCGCCGCGGCAGACCTTCGCGCACTGGGACGCCGGCTTCATCGCGTGGCTGCGCGCCCACGGACACGAGCCCGAGTACTGCACCGACCTCGATCTGCACGAGGACGACGGCCTGCTCGTGCAGCATCGGCTGCTGCTCAGCGTCGGCCACGACGAGTACTGGAGCGAGCCGATGCGCGCGCAGGTCGAGCGCTTCGTCGCCGGCGGCGGCAACGCGTGCTTCCTCGGCGCGAACGTGTGCTGGTGGCGCATCCATCTCGTCGACGACTGCGGCGCGATGGTCTGCCACCAGGGCGGGCCGCGCGGCGCGCTCGATCACTGGTGGTCCCCGGTGGGCGCGGCGCGCCCCGAAGACTCGCTCACCGGCGTCAGCTACCGGCACGGCGGCGGCTGGTGGGACGGGCCGCGCGAAACGCGCGGCTTCGTCGTGCAGGACGGCGCGCACTGGGTCTTCGACGGCACCGGGCTGCGCACCGGCGACGCCTTCGGCGCGAACACGACACCGCCGGCCGTCGGGTACGAATGCGACGGCGCGCCGCTGCTGGCGGTAGATGCGGCGCGCGGGCGGTACGCGCTGGCGCCCGACGCCGCGCGCTGCGGCACGCCGCGCAGCTTCCGCGCGCTCGCCGTCGGCCCGCTCGACGAACGCTGGCAGGAGCTGCCGCATCGCGAGGGATACGACGCCGGGCAAGGCGTGCACTCGGCCACGCTCGGGCTGTACGAGCGCGGCGGCACGGTCTTCACCGCGGGGTCGGTCGACTGGGCACAGGCGCTCGCCGACGGCAGCGAACCCGCCATCGAACGGATCACGCGCAACGTGATCGAGCGTCTCGCCGGGGTCGGCGGCGGCGCCGGCGACGGCTCCGGCGCGCCGCCGTCGTCCGCTCCGAGCCGGCACCGCTGATCCCATGGCCCGACTCCCGTCGCCCCGCATCAGCGTGCTGATGCCGACCTACGAGCAGCCGGCCTTCCTCGCGCGCGCGCTCGACTCGCTGTATCGGCAACGCATCGACGACTGGGAGCTCGTGCTCGTCGACGCGAGCTTCTCCGACGACACCGCGCGCGTCGTCGACCGCTGGCTCGCCGACTCGCGCATCCGCTACCTGCGCATCCACGAGGGCGGCCTGGGCTTCGCGCTGAACGTCGCGCTCGATCACGCGCGCGCCGAACGCATCGCTTATCTGCCGAGCGACGACCTCTGGTACGAGGAGCACCTGTTCGGCCTCGATGCGCTGCTCGACGCGCATCCGGGGGCGGTGCTCGTCCATTCGGGCGTGCGCTACCGCTACAACCGCGAGACGCCCGGCGCCGTTCCCGGCTTCGCGCTGCAGCTCGTGCAGTGCATGCACCGGCGCGTATCCGCGCGGTGGATCGAGCGCGACGAGATCGAGTCCGACGACCTCGACCGTCTCTACTGGAACCGGCTGCGCGCGCACGGCGCCTTCGTCGGCAGCGAGCGCGTGAGCTGCGAATGGGTCGACCATCCGGCCCAGCGGCACAAGCGCATGCGGGAGCCGGTGGGCGGCGTCAACCCGTTCCGCCAGCACTACCGGGTAAGCACGCCGCTGCGCTTCCACACGACGACGGGCAACTTCATCGACGAGGAAACGCAGTACCGCGCGCGCGCGACGGCCTGAAGATCCTGCTGGTCGGCGAGCTGGCCTACAACGCCGATCGCGTGCTCGCGCTCGAGGAGCGCGGCCACGAGCTGCACGGGCTGTGGATGCCGGACCCCTACTGGTACAACACGGTCGGCCCGCTGCCCTTCGGCCACGTGCGCGA
>QEVN01000145.1 GCA_003576795.1 Burkholderiales bacterium | reverse complement strand
CGATATCCGGCACATCGATCCCGAGACGGGGGAAGTGCTGGAACGCCTCGAAATGCCGGAAGGAAAAGGCGTCTCGGGACTCGAAGCGGATGCAGGGGATCGATTCTTCTGCGGAGGCGGAAGCAGCGGAACAGTGAGCGTTGTCCGTCGACCGCGAGGCGGAAGTGGCGGAGAGGGTGGGATTCGAACCCACGGTACGGATTGACCGTACACCGGATTTCGAGTCCGGCGCATTCGACCACTCTGCCACCTCTCCGGGCTTCGCGGGCCTTGCGCGCGCGAAGCCGGCGAGTATAGCAAAGCGGCTCGTCAGCCGATCCGGTCGACGCCGCCCATGTACGGCACGAGCGCTGCCGGCAGCCGGATCGAGCCGTCGGCCTGCTGCCCGTTCTCGAGCACCGCGACGAGCGCGCGCCCGACGGCCAGCCCCGAGCCGTTCAACGTGTGCACGAAGGCCGGCTTGCCGTCGGCGCCGCGGTAGCGCGCCTGCATGCGCCGCGCCTGGAAGGCCTCGCAATTCGACACCGACGAGATCTCGCGGTACGCGCGCTGCGAAGGCAGCCAGACCTCGAGATCGCAAGTCTTCGCGGCGGAGAAGCCCATGTCGCCGGCGCACAGCAGCACGACGCGGTACGGCAGCTCGAGCCGGCGCAGCACGTTCTCCGCGTGACCCACCATCTGCTCGAGCGCGTCGTACGAGCGTTCGGGCTGCACGATCTGCACCATCTCGACCTTGTCGAACTGGTGCTGGCGGATCATGCCGCGCGTGTCGCGGCCGTAGGCGCCGGCCTCCGAGCGGAAGCACGGCGTGTGCGCGGTGAGACGCATCGGCAGCGCCGCCGCCGGCAGGAGCTCGTCGCGCACGAAGTTGGTCAGCGGCACCTCGGAGGTCGGAATCAGGTACAGGGGATCGCCTTCGCCCTGCTGGCCTCCCTTGCGCGCGGCGAACAGGTCGGTCTCGAATTTCGGCAGCTGCCCGGTTCCGCGCATCGTCGCCTCGTTGACGACGTACGGCACGTAGCATTCCTGGTAGCCGTGCTCGGTCGTCTGCAGGTCGAGCATCAGCTGCGCGAGCGCGCGATGCAGGCGCGCAATCGCGCCCTTCATGACGACGAAGCGCGCGCCGGAGAGCTTCGACGCCGTCTCGAAATCGAGCCCGAGCGGAGCGCCGAGATCGACGTGGTCGCGCGGCTCGAAGGGAAGCGGCGCCGGGTCCGTTCCCGACGGGCTCCAGCGGCGGATCTCGACGTTGCCGCTCTCGTCGGCGCCGGCCGGCACCGACTCGTGCGGCAGGTTCGGCCACTGCAGCAGCCACTGCCCCAGTTGCGCGCGTACCTCGTCGTTGTCGCGCGCGACCGCGTCGAGCGCCTCGTTGACCTGCGTCGACTCGGCGAGCGCGGCCGACACGTCCTCGCCGGCGGCCTTGCCGCGGCCGATCGACTTCGACAGCGCGTTGCGCTGTGCCTGCAGCGCCTCGGTGCGGGTCTGCAGCGTCTTGCGCTTCGCCTCGAGTGAGCGGAACGCATCGAGGTCGAAGTCGACGCCGCGGGCGCGCAGGCGCTCGGCGACGGCATCGGGATCCTTGCGGAGCTGAGTGAGATCGAGCACGGGGATTCGGGAAGGGCGAAAGATCGTCGATCGAGTGTATCAAGTCGCATCGCGCCCCGATCCGGACGAACTGCCGTCGTCCGCACCGCGCGGTTCTCCCGCGCCGGGCGTTTCCCCTTCCCCCTTCCCCCTTCTCCCTTCTCGGCGGTCACGCTCGCGCAGCGACGCCAGCTTCTCCCCGATGCGCAGCTCGAGTCCGCGGTCGACCGGTTCGTAGAAGCGCTGCGCTTCGACGCCGTCGGGGAAATACCGCTCGCCGGCGGCGTAGCCGCCCGGCTCGTCGTGCGCGTAGCGGTAGGCGCGCCCGTAGCCGAGCCCCTTCATCAGCTTGGTCGGCGCATTGCGCAGATGCATCGGCACCGGCGCCGAGCCGTGCTCGGCGACGAAGGCGCGCGCCCTCTTCCAGGCGACGTACACGGCGTTCGACTTCGCCGCGACGGCGAGATAGACGACCGCCTGCGCGAGCGCCAGCTCGCCTTCCGGCGAGCCGAGCCGCTCGTAGACCTGCGCGGCGCCCAGCGCGAGCTCCTGCGCCCGCGGGTCGGCCAGTCCGATGTCCTCGTTGGCCATGCGCACGATGCGCCGGGCGAGATAGCGCGGATCGGCGCCGCCGTCGAGCATGCGCGCGAGCCAGTAGAGCGAAGCGTCGGGGTCGGAACCGCGCACCGACTTGTGCAGCGCGCTGATCTGGTCGTAGAAGGCCTCGCCGCCCTTGTCGAAGCGGCGCAGGTTCTGCGACAGCGCCGTCTCGAGGAACGCGGCGTCGATCGCCTCGCGCTTCGCGCTGCGCGCCGCATCGGTCACGACCTCGATCGCGTTGAGCAGCCGGCGCGCATCGCCGTCGGCCCAGCCGACCAGCCGCTCGCGCGCATCGTCGTCGAAGGCGACCGCGCCGCCGTCCTCGGCCAGCAGCGCGAGCGCACGATCGGACAGCGTCGCCAGCTCCTGCGGCGACAGCGGTTGCAGCACGTAGACGCGCGCACGCGAAAGCAGCGCGCCGACCACTTCGAAGGAAGGATTCTCGGTGGTCGCGCCGATGAACACGAACAGGCCGCTCTCGACGTGCGGCAGGAAGGCGTCCTGCTGCGCGCGATTGAAGCGGTGCACCTCGTCGACGAAGACGATCGTGCGCCTTCCGTGCTCGCGCGCGGCCTGCGCGGCCGCCACCGCGTCGCGAATGTCCTTCACCCCACCGAGCACGGCCGAGATCGCGATGAACTGCGCATCGAAGGCGTCGGCCATCAGGCGCGCCAGCGTCGTCTTGCCGACGCCGGGCGGACCCCAGAAGATCATCGAATGCGGGCGCCCCGACTCGAAGGCCACGCGCAGCGGGCGGCCGGTTCCGAGCAGGTGCGACTGCCCGATCACCTCGTCCAGCGTGCGAGGCCGCAGGCGCTCTGCGAGCGGTGCGGCGGGAACGGCAGCGGAACCCGCCGCTTCAGGCGGCTTCCGGGGCGACACCACGGACGCGCGTCGCGCGGCCGGTGCGGAACGCGCCAAGGATCAGCAGCGCCTGCGCGGCGGCGATCCCGACGAAGACGAAGGACGGCGAGTGCGCGTCCATCAGCATTCCGAACAGCAGCGGCGAAGTTGACGTGCCGAGGTCGAGCCCGGAGTAGACGACGCCGTAGACGCGGCCGGTCGCGCCGGGCGGCGTCGCGCGCCGGATCAGCATGTCGCGCGAAGGATTCGCCAGGCCGCTGGCAGCGCCCATTGCAGCGAAGACGAAAGGCACGGCGACGCCGGGCCAGGGCAGCCACGCGAGGCTCAGCGCGAGCAGCACGGCAATGCCGAAGCAGGCGGCGATCACGCGCTCGGCGCGCTCGGGGTCGCCGGCCATGAAGCCGCCGACCAGCGTGCCGCCCGCGCTCGCGAGCATGAACGCCGTCAGGCACCAGGCCACCGCCTGGATCGGAACGCCATGCAGCAGGCGCGCGGCCTCGGGCGCGAAGCTCTGCACGCCGCCCAGCGCGAACGCGTAGGCGCAGAAGAAGGCGAAGCCCAGCCACACCGCGGGCAGCCGCAGGAAATCGAAGGCTCCGGTATCGCCGGCGGCTGCCGATGCCTCCTCCTGCACGTGCGGCGGCGTCTCGAGGGCGTCGCGGTGCCACCAGACGACGACGAGCACCACGAGCGCGACGAGCGAAGCGCCGGCGAAGGCCATGCGCCAGCCCGCAAACTGCGCGATGGTGACGAGGAACACCGGCGCCGCCGCCCAGCCGAGGTTGCCCGAGACGCCGTGCGCGGCATACGCGTGACCGATGCGCTCGTGCGAGATGCGCGCGTTCAGGATCGAGTAGTCCACCGGGTGGAACGACGCGTTGCCCAGGCCGGCCACCAGAGCGCCGATGCCGAGCATGACGTAGCCGTTGCTCAGGGCGAATACCACCGCGGCGAGCGCGAACAGCGCGATCGAGCCGAGCATCACCGGCAGCGCGCCGACGCGGTCGACGACGAAGCCGGCGAGCGACTGCCCGATTCCCGAGACAACGAAGAAGATCGTCATCAGCAGGCCGAGTTCCGCGTACGACAGCGCGAACGCGTCTTTCAGCCAGGGGAACAGCGGCGCGAGCAGCAGCTGCGAGAAGTGCGACAGCGCGTGCGCGACGCCGACGACGCCGACGACGCGCGCATCCTGGGCGCGCGACGCCCGCGTCCGGTCCGGATCGGTTTTCATCTGCGCGATTCTACGCGGGCGGCGGCCCGGGGCGGTCACTGCTCGACGACATCGGCGCCGGGCGGCGGCACGAAACGGAACGTGTCGGCGGCGAGCTTCGGATCGCGCACCACGTCGTGGAACTCGAATCGCACGTTCCGGCCGAAGGCGTCCTGCACCTGCATGACGACCGGCAGTCCGCCGCGGAAGCCGAACTCGATGCGCTGGTAGCCGGTTTCGGCGTTGCGCGGCACGGCCTCGACGCGTTCGAGACCGTCGCGCCCGGGCAGCGCGCGCACCGTGAAGCCGGCCTCGACGTCGCTCGAACCGAACAGGATCGCGGCCGGCGTGGAGGCGAGCGCGTCGCGCAGCTTGCGCACCGTCACCTGGTTCAGGTCCTTGTCGTAGAAGTACAGGCGCTCGCCGTCGCCGACGAGCAACTGCTCGAAGGGCTGGGTGACTTCCCAGCGGAAGCGCCCGGGGCGCTGGAACGCGAAGCGCCCGCTGCTGGATTCGACGACCCGCCCGTCGCGCAGCACCTGCTGCGTGAAGGTGCCGCTGGCCGCGCGCGTGCTCGACAGGAATTCGCGCAGCGCATCGCCCGCCGCGGCCTGCGCATGCGCCGGCATGCTCGGCAGCGCACCCTGCACCACGCAGGCGACAACGACGAAAGCAAAGGCAACGGCACGCAGCCGCGAGCTGCTCGAGCGCACTTCAGCTGCTCCATCGAGCCGTTGCAGGCGAGGTCGTGATTCGCGTGACGAACGTCCGTGTGCTCGGCGGAGGCGCGCCACCAACACCGCTCGAGCGGCAGGCGACAGCGGGCCGGTTTCGGCGGCGGCGGGCGCCGTGCGCGGCGAAGGGGCTGCGCTCACCGGCGCGACTTCTGCGGCGCCGAGCAGCACAGCCTCGGGGTCGGCGCGCGAAGCGCGCTTCGTACCTCTGACTCGCGGCGAATGTCCGAACGCAGCGAGCGAAGCTCGCGAAGTGAGTTTCGCCGCGCGACCCCGAGGCGAGCAGCGCAGGGGAGCCGGCGCGAAGCGACGGCCGCCGCAGCGGGAGCGCCGGTGAGCGCAGCCCCTTCGCCGCGCACGGCGCCCGCCGCCGCCGAAACCGGCCCGCTGTCGCCTGCCGCGAACGCCCCAAGGCCGGTAGGAGGATTTTCACCACCGTCAAGCGTCCTGCGACGCAGGCACGAGGATCTCGCGGTTGCCGTTGGTCGCCATCGCCGACACCAGCCCCGAGCGCTCCATCTGCTCGAGCAGGCGCGCGGAGCGGTTGTACCCGATGCGCAGATGCCGCTGCACCAGCGAGATCGACGCGCGCCGGTGCTTGATGACGACCGCCACCGCCTGGTCGTACAGCGGATCGGTCTCGCCGTCGACGCCGGCTTCGGCCAACGTCTGCGACAGTCCGCCGAAACCCACCGCGCTGCCCGCGTCGACTTCCTCGGGCACGCCGCCCTCGAGAATGCCTCCCACGTATTGCGGCTCGGCCAGCTGACGCCAGTGGTCGACCACCTTGTGCACCTCGCCGTCGGCGACGAAGGCGCCGTGCACGCGCATCGGCACCCCGCCGCCGGGCGGCAGGTAGAGCATGTCGCCCTGCCCCAGCAGCGACTCGGCGCCCATCTGGTCGAGGATCGTCCGGGAGTCGATCTTCGACGAGACCTGGAAGGCGATGCGGGTGGGGATGTTGGCCTTGATCAGCCCGGTGATCACGTCCACCGACGGCCGCTGCGTGGCGAGAATCAGGTGGATGCCCGCGGCGCGCGCCTTCTGCGCGAGCCGCGCGATCAGCTCCTCGATCTTCTTGCCGACCACCATCATCAGGTCGGCCAGCTCGTCGATGACGACGACGATCTGCGGCAGCGATCCGAGCGGCTCGGGCTCGTCGGGCGTCAGCGAGAACGGATTCGGGATCAGCTCCTCGCGGCGCGCGGCGTCGGCGATGCGGCTGTTGTAGCCCGAGAGGTTGCGCACGCCGAGCTTGCTCATCAGCCGGTAGCGGCGCTCCATCTCGGCCACGCACCAGTTCAGCGCGTTGCCCGCCTGGCGCATGTCGGTGACCACCGGCGAGAGCAGGTGCGGAATGCCCTCGTAGGTGCTCATCTCGAGCATCTTCGGATCGATGAGGATCAGCCGCACCTGCGACGGATCGCTCTTGTAGAGCAGCGACAGCAGCATCGCGTTGATGCCCACCGACTTGCCCGAGCCGGTGGT
>QEVN01000144.1 GCA_003576795.1 Burkholderiales bacterium | reverse complement strand
CGACCGCGGCCACCGCGTGCGCGGCCGCCGGCGCGGCAGCGTAGCCGGCACCCTCGGCTGCGCCGCCCGCCGGCACGGGGTGGACGAGCGTCATCGAAGGCTGCGCATGCGCGCCGGGCACGGTGATGCCGACGCGCGCGCTCGCCTGGTAGCCGGCGTGCACCGCGCGCATCTGCGCGCCGGAGGGCGAGGCGGCGGCGTTCGGGTCGTTGCCGCGTCCGCGCTCCAGGCCGGTTTCGACCGCCTTCAGCAGCTTCTGCAGCGTGATCGGCTTTTCGAGGAAATCGAGCGCGCCGATGCGCGTGGCCTCGACCGCGGTGTCGATCGTGGCGTGGCCCGACATCATGATCACCGGCATCGTCAGCTTGCCGCAGCTCGCCCATTCCTTGAGCAGCGTGACGCCGTCGGTGTCGGGCATCCAGATGTCCAGCAGGACGAGGTCGATCGGATTCTCTTCGCGCACCTGGCGCGCCTGTTGCGCGCTTTCCGCAAGCAGCACCGAGTGGCCTTCGTCGCCGAGGATCTCGGAGAGCAGCTCACGAATTCCGATTTCGTCGTCGACAACGAGTATTTCCGCCATGGATGTCGTCTGACCCCTATCCGTGCAGTGTTGCGATCAAGCGACGATTGTCCTCGCTTTTGGCCAGTTTCGTAAATAGCACCGAGATCTGTGCGCCGACCGGCGCGCCGGCGGCGCTCTCGCCCCAGTTCGCGACGTCGATGCGCGCGCCGTGCTCGTCGACGATCTTCTTGACGATCGCCAGGCCCAGGCCCGTGCCGCGCGGCTTGTTCGTGACGTAGGGCTCGAACACGCGCGCCAGCGCGCTCGGCGAGAAACCCCCGCCGTTGTCGCGCACCAGCAGGCGCACCGCCGCTTCGCCGTCGGCCAGCGAGAGCGCCTCGGTGAGCAGCTCGACGTCGGGATGCTCGACCGGGTCGGTGGCCTCGACCGCGTTCTTGATCAGGTTGTGGATCACCTGGCGCAGTTGCGTGGCGTCGCCGAGCACGTGCGGCAGCATCGGCGCCAGGCGCGGACGGATCGAGACGCGTCCGCCGGCGGCGGCGTACAGGCGCAGCACCTCGTCGACCAGCGCGTTCAGGTCCAGCGGGGCGAGCTGCGCGGCGGGCAGGCGCGCGTAGTCGCGGAACTCGTCGACCATCCGCTTGAGCGCCGCGACCTGGTTGACGATCGTCTGCGAGTTCTTGGCCAGCAGCTCGGCGTCGGCCGGCGGCAGCTTGTCGGCGAGCTTGCGCTGCGTGCGTTCGGCGGCGAGCTGGATCGGCGTGAGCGGATTCTTGATCTCGTGCGCCAGGCGCCTTGCGACCTCGGCCCATGCGACGGCGCGCTGCGCCGAGATCACTTCGCTGATGTCGTCGAACACGACGACGTAGCCGACGCGCCGCTCGGGCAGGATCGAGCCGCGCGCGAAGATCGTCTGGTCGGTGGTGGTGCCCGGCGCGCCGGGCGCGCGCGGCGCATCGGCGGCCGTTCCGTTGCCCGCGTGGGCAGCCGTCGCGGCAGGCGCGGCCTGCGGCAGCACGAACTGGCGCTGCCAGCTCGCCGCGCCGGCCGCGGCCTGCTCGTTGAACGCCGCGCGGATCGCCGGCGCGAGCGCCGCGAGCCGCGGCACCTCGGCGATCGGCTTGTCCAGATGCCCGGTGAGCGGCAGCCCGAGGATGCGCTCGGCGCCGGCATTGGCGAGCGTGAGCCGGAAATCGGAGTCGAGCACGAGCACGCCGGCGGTGAGGTTGGCCAGCACGCTCTCGAGACGCGCGTTCACGCGCTCCAGCTCGCGCTGGTTGCGCTCGACCTGCATGCGCGCGTCCTCGAGCTGCCGCGTCATCAGGTTGAACGATTGCGTGAGCACGCCCAGCTCGTCGCGCCCGGTGTAGTCCTTCACCGGCCGGTAGTCGCCCTCGGCCACCGCGCGCGTGCCGGCGGCGAGCATCGACAGCGGCCCGGTGAGCCAGCCCGACAGCAGGAAGGACGCGGCCACCGCCGAGAACACGGTGAGCAGGAAGATCAGCGTCAGCGTGATGCGGAAGATGCGCGCCAGCCCCTCGCGCGACAGCGACAGCTGCTGGAAGTCGCGCCGGCCCTGCTCGACCGCCTCGGCGTTCTCCGACAGCGCGCTGGGCACCGGCTGCACCAGCTGCAGATAGCGGTGCTCGTCGGGCAGCTGGCCCTCGGTGTCGATGGCGACGATGACGCGCATCTTCAGCTGCGTGCCGTCGCCGGAGGGCTCCACCGCCGCGTACTGGCGGGTGAGGCGCGCCTGTCGCATCGCGCTCGGCGGCGGCAGGTCGGGAACGAGTCCGGCGAAGCGGCTGCCGCTGGTCGTGATGATGCGCCCGGTGCCCGAGGCGATCATCGCGTCGGTGACGCCCAGCTGCTCGCGGCGGCTGTTCAGCGTTTCGGGCCAGGCGGCGCGCGGCGTTTCCGACAATTCGACGGCGACGCTGCGCGCCTTCTGCGTGAGGTCGGCGAGCAGCGAATCGAGCGCGGTCCTGCCCAGCGTGAGACCCGACTCGAGCCCGCGTTCGACCGGAACGGCGAACCACGATTCGATCGAGCGGCCGACGAACTGCACCGAGACGAGATAGATCAACGCCACCGGCAGCACGGTCATCAGCGTGAACGACATCGCCATGCGCGCCATCAGCCGCGTGCCGAAGAGCCCGCGCCGGTAGCGCACGACGAGCCGGCGCAGCAGCTCGAGCACGAGCAGCAGCAGGCCCACCGCCAACCCGACGGTGAGCCACAGCAGCATCGGGTACTGGCTCTCGAACAGCTCGGTGTTCGCGCTCGCCACCGCGAGCAGCAGCAGCAGGATGACCGCGAGCACCACCGAGCCGATCAGCGCGAAGCGCAGCAGCCGGCCGACCGCGCGCTTCTCGCTGTCTAGGGTCTGAACGCGAAATCCTTCCATTCGGACTGCGGGTTCCAGTCGCGATCGGTGATCGCGTTGACCTGGAACGGCTTGGGCAGTTGCGACGCGTCGAGCTTCAAGCGTACCCGAGCCTCGTATTGCGTCCCCGGCTTGACGACCGAGGCGTCGAACACGCGCCAGTGGCGCACGCGGCTCATCGCCTGCGTGGCTTCGGACAGCGTGTCCCAGGTCTGCGTGAGGCCGTCGAAGTTCAGCCGGTACTGGCGCGTCAGCGCGTGATAGGCGAGGCGATAGACGACCGAGCGCTGGACGACCGTTTCGTCGGTCCACCACCAGCGGGGACGGATCAGCTCGAACTCGAGGACGAAATACAGCGGCACGCCGCGGCGCACGGCTTCCTCGAGCGAGCGGGTGAGCGGCACCTCGAAGTCGCCCGACAGCATCCAGCCGTTCGATGCCGCGTCCAGCGCGAGGCGCGGACGGGAGAAGTCGAAATCATCGGCCGCCCGCGCCGCCGGCGCCTGTCCGCACAGCGTGGCCACCAGCAGGAGCACCAGCGCCAGGGCGTGACGGACGGTCAAGGGCGTTTTTCCAGCAGGGCGAAGAAGAATCCGTCGTGGTCGCGCGCGGCTGTGGCGACCGGAAGCAGGGTCGACACCGGTTCCGGCGTGCGGCCGTCGAAGCACCACTGCAGGGGCAGTCTGGATGCGTCCCGTTGCCTCCCAAGGAAGCGAGCGACTACTTCCTCACCCTCCTCCGGAAAGACGGAGCACGTGGTGTAGAGCAATTTACCACCCGGGCGGAGCACCGACCAAAGCGCCGCGAGGATTTCCGACTGGCGTCGGGACAATGTCGCGAGATCGCTACGACGACGCAGCCAGCGCACGTCGGGGTGGCGGCGGACGATGCCGGAGGCGGTGCACGGGGCGTCGAGCAGGACGCGATCGAAGGGACGGCCGTCCCACCAGTCGGAGGGGCGGCTGGCGTCGCCGGCGACGAGGGTCGGGGGGCGCGGGAAGCGCAGGCGCTCGAGGTTCTCGCGCACGGTGCGCAGACGAGCGGGATCTACGTCGAGCGCGGTCAGTTCGACGTCGGCCAGTTCGAGCAGATGCGTGGTCTTGCCGCCGGGCGCGGCGCAGGCGTCGAGCAAGCGCTCACCATCGACAGGAGCGAGCAAGGGAGCGGCGAGCTGGGCGGCGGCGTCCTGGACGCTGACGAACCCGTCGCTCCAGCCGGGCAGCGTGGCGACCGGCACGGCATCGTCGAGCACGACGGCCTGCTCGCCGATGCGGCGCGCGCCGATCCCCTGCTCCTGAAGGCGAGCGAGGTAGTCGCCGGCGCTGGTGTACCGGCGATTCACGCGCAGCGTCATCGGCGGCGCGCCGTTGCCGGCCTCGAGGATCTGCCGCCAGCGTTCGGGCCAGGCGCGGCGCAGGCGGTCGATCCACCAGTCGGGATGGTTCCACAGCGCTTCCGGCTTGCGGCGGGCGGCCTGCAGGTGCGCGTCGCGCTCGCGCCCGAAGCGGCGCAGCGTCGCGTTCAGGAAGCCGGCCACGGCGGCGCCGCCGGGCAGCGCGTGCGCGGCGCGCACGGCCTGGTCGACGAGGACCGCGTCGGCGCGCACGCCTTCGACCAGTTGCGCGAGCGCGACCCATTGCAGCGCCGCGAGCGCGGGCGCCGGCTCGCGCGCGTTCAGGCCGCGCGCCAGCTCGCGGACGAGTCCCAGCTCGCGGCAGCTGCGGTAGGCCAGATCTCGCACGGCCGCATGCGAGGCGGCGGGCAGCGGCTCGCGAGCCGACTCGGCGTCGATCGCCCGGTCGAGCGCGTCGGGAAGCGAGCGGCCGGCGGCGAGGGCTTCGATCGCCCGCGCCGCGCAGGCCAGCTCGCGCGAAAGCGCGGCGCGCCGCCCGCCGGCGCCCTCGCCGGCGCTTTCATCGGTCGCGCGGCGACCCGCGCCGGAAGCCGCGCTGTTTTCCGCTTCCTGGCGCGAGTGCGCGCTCACCCCGTTGTCACACCCTTGCGGCGGCTCCGGCCGGCATCGCCAGCAACCGGCGGATGCGCTCCGCGGTGTCGGGGTGCGTGGAGAACATGCCGCGCAGCCCGCCGCCCGACAGCGGATTCATGATCATCATCTGCGCGGTTTCGGGGTGGCGCTCGGCGGTTTCGAGCGGGATGCCGCGCGCGTAGTGGTCGATCTTCTCCAGCGCCGACGCCAGCGCCCGCGGATCGCCGGAGATCTCCGCGCCGCGGCGGTCGGCTTCGAACTCGCGGGCGCGCGAGATCGCCATCTGGATCAGCATCGCGGCGATCGGCGCGAGGATCGCGACGGCGATCGAGGCCACCGGGTTCGAGCGGCCCTCGCTGTCGCGGCCGCCGAAGAACATCGCGAAGTTGGCGAGCGCGGAGATCGCACCGGCGAGCGTGGCCGAGATCGTCGAGATCAGGATGTCGCGGTGCTTCACGTGCGACAGCTCGTGCGCCATCACGCCGCGCAGCTCGCGCGCGTCGAGAATGCGCAGGATGCCGGTGGTGGCGGCGACCGCCGCGTTCTGCGGATTGCGCCCGGTGGCGAAGGCGTTCGGCGCGTCCTCGTCGATCAGGTACACGCGCGGCATCGGCAGCTGCGCGCGCTGCGCCAGCTCCTGCACCATCCGGTAGAACTGCGGCGCGCTCGTCTCGTCGACCTCGCGCGCCCGGTACATCCGCAGCACCAGCTTGTCGGAGAACCAGTACGCGAAGAAGTTGCTGATCAGCCCGAAGCCGAGCGCCAGCATCATTCCTTCGCGGCCGCCGATGATCGATCCCACGGCGCCGAACAGCGCCATGATGCCGGCCATCAGGATGCCGGTCTTCAACCAGTTGATCATGTCTCTTCGTGACTCCTCGTTGCGCCGATGCGTTGTCTGCACCCGGCTGCGCTGAATATCGGGGCGCGGGGCGGGCGCTGCAAGAGCAACTGTACCGTTGCGGGGCGGGAACCGTCCCGAAGGCGCCCTCAGCCCGGCGGGGCGAAGCGCGCGCCGGCCGGGATCGCGTGGCCGCGCAGGAACTCGTCGACCGCGAGCCGCCGGCCGCCCGGCTTCTGCAGCTCGAGCAGCTCGACGGCGCCGTCGCCGCAGGCGACGACGAGGCGCCCGGGCACGTCGAGCACGGTGCCGGGCGCGGGAAGACTCCCGCCGGCGGCCGGCCGGGGCGCCACGCGCCACACCTTGATCGTCGTCCCGGCCGCGTCGTCCAGCCGCGCCGTCGCCCCCGGCGCCGGATCGAAGGCCCGCACCCGATAGCCGATGTTTCGCGCCGGCATCGTCCAGTCGATCGCGGCATCCTCGCGCGTGAGCTTGCGCGCGTAGGTGACGCCTTCGTCGGGCTGCGGCGTGGCGACCAGCTCGCCCCGCTGCAGCGCCGCCAGCGCGTCGACGATCGCGCGCGCGCCGATCGCGGCGAGCCGATCGTGCACGCTGCCGCCCGTGTCGTCGTCGCCGATCGGCGTGCGCGCGACGAGCAGCATCGCGCCGGTGTCCAGTCCTTCGTCCATCTGCATGATCGTGCCGCCGGTCTCGGCGTCACCCGCCTCGATGGCGCGCTGGATCGGCGCGGCGCCGCGCCAGCGCGGCAGCAGCGACGCGTGGATGTTCAG
>QEVN01000143.1 GCA_003576795.1 Burkholderiales bacterium | reverse complement strand
TGCGCGATCGCCGACTTCGACCACAACGGCAAGCTGACGATCTGGACGCAGACGCAGTACCCGTACAACTACAAGATGGATCTCGCGCCGGCGCTGGGCATCGGTCCGGGCGACATCCGCGTCATCCAGCCGCCCGTCGGCGGCGCCTTCGGCTCGAAGCTCGACGTCTACCCCTACGAGCCGATCGCCGCGCTGCTGGCGAAGAAGACCGGCCGGCCGGTCAAGGTCCTCTACACGCGCGAGGAGGAGTTCCGCGCCTCGCCCACCCGCCAGGCGGCGATCATCCACATGCGCACCGGCTGCACGCGCGACGGCACGCTCACCTTCCGCAGCGCGGACGCGCTGCTCGACAACGGCGCGTACACGTCGTGGGGACCGACCATCCCGGTCATCATGATGCGCACCACCTCGGGCCACTACCGCGTGCCGGTGGTCGACTTCAAGGCGCAGGCGATCTACACCAACAATCCGTACGCCGGGTCGTTCCGCGGCTACGGCAACGTCCAGACCACCTGGGCCACCGCGCAGCAGATGGACATGCTGGCCGACCTGGTGGACATGGACCCGCTCGAATTCCACCTGAAGAACGCGCAGAAGTCCGGCGAGGTCACGCCGCAGAAATCCTTCCTGCGCGAGAGCGCCTTCGCGGAGTGCCTGCAGACGGCGGCGCAGGCCAGCGACTACAGCCGCAAGCGCAGGGAGTACGCGGCGCAGCGCGACCAGCCCGGCCGCTACAAGAAAGGCATCGGGCTGGCCTCTTCCATCCACAACGCGGGCGGCGCCAAGATCCACAAGTCCGACGGCATCGGCACCATCCTCAAGGTGGACGACTACGCGCGCGTCACGGTGATCACCGGCGCATCGGAAATCGGCCAGGGCATCGACGCGGTGATCACGCTGATCGTCGCGGAAGAGCTGGGCGTGCCGCTGGAGCACGTGACCATCATCAACAACGACTCCGACGTCGCTCCGTGGGACGTCGGCGTGCACGCCTCGCGCACGACCTTCATCGCCGGCAACGGAACGCGCCGCGCCGCGCGCAAGGCGAAGGCCCAGATCCTCGATGCCGCGTCGAGGATGCTCGAAGAACCGGTCGAAGGCCTCGAGCTGCGCGACGGATCGGTGGTGCGCGAGCGCGACGGCGCCGCGCTCATCAAGCTCGACCGCCTGCTGCGCCAGATGCACTTCCAGGCCGAGCCCGAACTGGTGATGGTCACCGACTACTACGAGCCGAAGAGCGAGCCCGAAGGAGCGAAGCACGTCTCCGACCACTCGGCCGCGTATTCCCATGCCGTGCACGTCGCCGAGATCACCGTCGACACGCTCACCGGCGAGATCAAGGTGGACAGGATCACGGTGGCGCAGGACGTCGGCCGCGTCATCAACCGCATGGGCCTCGAAGGCCAGATCGAAGGCGGACTCGCCATCGGCCTGGGCTACGCGCTGAGCGAGGACATGCGCATCGAAGGCGGCCACCTGAGGAACGCGTGCTTCCGCGACTACAAGCTGATCACGGCGCCGGAAATGCCGCCGGTCGAGATGCACCTGATCGAGAGCGACTGCGCCGAGGGGCCGTACGGCGCCAAGGGCATCTCCGAGCTGCCGACGATCGTCATCGCGCCGGCCGTAGCCAACGCGCTGTACAACGCGACGGGCGTGCGCATCTTCGATCCGCCGATGTCGCCGGAAAAGGTCGCGCGCGCCCTGCACGACCGGCGCACGCAGGCGGCTCGCGACGAGGCGGTAGCACCGTTGGAAGGCGTGACCGCTTGAGCGCGAATGAAACTGAAGTACTTCGCCTGGCTGCGCGACAGCCTGGGATGCGACTCGGAAACGATCGTCCTGCCGAAGGAGATCCGCAACGTCGGCATGCTGCTCGACTGGCTCCCCACGCAGGACGAGCGTTTCCGCAAGGCGTTCGAGTACATCGACGTCGTGCTGATCTCGGTCAATTCCCGCTACGCGGAGCGCGACCATCCGGTATGCGACGAGGACGAAGTGATGTTGACGCCCCCGATCGCGGGCGGCTGAAAGGAAGCACCGAGGAAGGCAGCGAGGGGAGCACCTTGAACCAGGGCATCGGCAGAGGCAGGGCGGCATGAAGCGGCGAACCGTGCTTTCGATGGAGCAGGCGCTGTCGCTGCCGCACGCGACGCTGCGCTTCGCGCAACTGGGCTGGCGCGTGATCCGCATCGAGGCGGTCGGCGGCGGCGGGCTGCCCGGCGACCCGAACCGCTACATCGGCTCGCGCGTGGCCGACGACGACCGGCGCAGCTATTTCATCGCGCCGAACGTCGGCAAGGAAGCGATCGCGCTGAACCTGAAGGACGCGCGCGCGCACGAGATCGTGCGCCGCCTGCTGCGCGAACTCGACGTCGACGTGTTCTGCTGCAACACGGTGCCGTCGCGCTACGCGTCGCTCGGCATCGATCCGGCGACGCTGCGCGCGGCCAGGCCCGACCTGATCTGGGCCGGCATTTCGGCGATGGGGCCGCGCTTTCCCGAAGCGCCCGGCTACGACCCGGTGCTGCAGGCGATGGCCGGCTACATGGAGGTCACCGGCGACCCGAACGGGCCGCCGATGCTCTCCGGCATCCCCGTCATCGACCTGAAGGCCGGCGACGAGGTCTACGCGAACGTGATGCGCGCGCTGCTCGAGCGTCACGAGACCGGCCGCGGATCGGAGATCCACGTGTCGATGCTGCAGGCCGCGGCCTCGTGGCTCACCACCGTGCTGCCGCTCGTCGACTTCGACTGCGCGCCCGGCGAGATCACGCGCGCGGGCAACGAGCACCGCAAGTTCATTCCCACCAACGTCTACCCGGCGCGCGACGGCTTCGTCTACCTGGCGATCGGCAGCGACGTGCAGTGGCGCCGGCTCACCGCGATCCCGAAGTTCGCGCCGGTAGCCAACGAGGTGCGCCTGACCAACGAAGGCCGGCACCGCGAACGCGAGGCGATCCATCGCGACATGGCGGCCGTCACCGCGCAGTACCCGGTCGAGGAGATCCTCGCCGACCTGGCCGCGGCGAAGATTCCCGCCACGCGCATCCTCGACGTCCGCCAGGTGCGCGAGCTTCCGGCGCTGCGCGACAAGCTCACGCGCACGACGATGCCCGACGGCCGCACGATCCGCATGCAGCCGATGGCGGTCGACGTCGACGGAGCCCGCACCGAACTGCCCTTCGCGCCGAAGTACGGCGCCGACACGCGGCGAGTGCTGGCCGAGGCCGGCTACGACGGCGGGCAGATCGAAGGCTTCGTCGCCGAGGGCGTCGCCGCGTAAGCGACATTGCATCCATCTTCGCCGGTCGGCACGAGCGGAACAAAGATGTGGTACCAATCAATCGCGTCTAGTACCATCCGACGAAACGGGCTCTCCGTGCATGCTGCACGAGAGCATCGCCGAGGCCTCCACTGATGCGCATCGCCGTCCTGGGCGGCGGCAACGGCAGCCATGCCGCCGCCGCCGACCTTGCCGAGCAGGGACACGAAGTGCGGCTGTGGCGCCGCGACGCCCGGGCGTTGGCGCCGCTGATCGAATCGCCGCGCATCACGCTCGTCGACCAGGCCGGTCGGCGCGAAGTGGCGATCGATTGCGCGACGCCCGACGCCGGCGAGGCGCTGCGCGGCGCCGAACTCGTGCTCGCGCCCTGCCCGGCCTTCGCGCAGGTCGATCTCGCCCGCACGATCGCCCCGCATCTGTCCGACGGCCAGGTCGTCTACCTGCCGCCGGGCACCTTCGGTTCGTTCGCGATGGCGCGCACCGTTCGCGAGGCCGGCAGCGGCGCACGCGTCGCCTTCGCCGAAACCGGCACGCTGCCCTACCTCGCACGCAAGCACGGGCCTGCCGAAGTCGCCATCACGACGCGCGCGACGCGTCTTCCTACCGGCGTCTATCCTGCCGTCGACAGCGAGCACGCGCTCGCCACGATCGCGCGCGCATATCCGGCGATCGAGGCGGTCGAGGACGCGTTGTCGGCGGCGCTGATGAATGCCGGCCCCGTCATCCACCCGCCGCTGATCCTGATGAACGCGGGCCCCCTCGAGCACTTCGAGCGCTGGGACATCCACGCCGAGGGCACGCAGCCGTCGATCCGGCGCGTCACCGACGCGCTCGATGCCGAGCGGATCGCGCTGCGCGAGGCGCTCGGCTACGCCGCGCCGCACTTCCCGCTGTCGGACCACTACGAGAACGATCGCTGGATGTACGGCAACGCGCACGACAAGCTCGTCGACAGCGGCGACTGGCGCGAGCACATCGACCTGCGCACGCACCGCTACATGCGCGAGGACATCACCTACGGACTCGCGTTCCTCGTCTCGGTCGCCGACTGGGCGGGCGTCGCCTGTCCGGTCGCCCGCGGGCTGCTGTCGATCGCCTCGGCGCTGGTCGGCGAGCCGCTCGATCGCGGTCCGCGCACGCTCGGCGCGCTCGGACTCGCGTCGCTCGATACCCCGTCGATGCGCGAGCTGCTGCGCAGCGGAAACGCCGCATGAGCGGCTTCGCGCGGCGCCGCGACCGCATCGCGGCCCTCGGCGCCGGGCGCATGGGACGCGGCATCGCCACCGCGTTCGCCTACGCGGGGCACGAGGTGCGCCTGGTCGACGTCAAGCCGCGCGCGAGCGCGGCCGCCGAGGCGTTGCGCGGCGAAGCGATCGCCGAGATCGACGCCTCGCTCGCCGCGATGGCCGCGTGGGGCGCCTTCGACGACTCGCTGCGCCCGCGGGTGCTGCAGCGCGTGGGCTTCGCCGCGCGCGACGAAGCCGCCGCGGCGCTCGCCGACGCCGACTTCGTCTTCGAAGGCGTGCCGGAGGTGATCGACGCCAAGCGCGAGGCTTTCGCCTTCGTCGGTGCGCACGCGCGCCCCGACGCGGTCGTCGCGTCGACGACGTCGACCTTCCTCGTCACCCAGCTGGCCGGCTTCGTCGAGCGCCCCGAGCGCTTCCTGAACGCGCACTGGCTCAATCCGGCGCACGTGATCCCGCTGGTCGAGCTGAGCGCGCACGACGGCACCTCGCCCGGAGCGTCGCGTTCGCTGCACGCGCTGCTCGAGTCGATCGGCAAGGTGCCGGTGCACTGCCGGGCCGCGCCGGGCTACATCGTGCCCCGCCTGCAGTCGCTGATCATGAACGAGGCGGCACGCATGATCGAGCAGGGGGTGGCGAGCGCCGAGGAGATCGATCGCGCGACGCGCTACGGCCTCGGTTTTCGCTTCGCCAACATGGGCGTGGTCGAGTTCATCGACTACGGCGGAAACGACATCCTGTATTACGCGAGCCGCTACCTGGCGCAGGCGCTGGGCGACGAGCGCTACGCATCCCCACCGATCGTCGACCGGCACATGCGCGAAGGGCGCAACGGCCTGCGCGACGGCAAGGGTTTCCACGATTTCGACGGCATCGACCCGGCGCGATACCGTTCCGAAACACTCGGCCGGATGCTCGGCATGCTCTCGCACGTAGGGCTGCTGCGCGCACCGGCCGCCGATGAATTCGATCGATCGACGTCGACTGGAGGAGCCCCATGAAACGCAGCACCCTGCAAGCACTCGCCTTCGCGGCCGTCGCCGCGCTCGCCATGCCCCACGCGAATGCCGAGATCCGCATCGGCGTATCGCTCGGCACCACCGGGCCGGGATCGTCGCTGGGCATTCCCTACAAGAACGCCTTCCAGCTGATCCCGAAGACGCTGGGCGGCGAGCCCGTCACCTACATCATCCTCGACGACGAGTCGAAGCCCGACAACGCCGCGAAGAACGCGCGCAAGTTCGTCACCGAAGACAAGGTCGACGCGATCATGGGCTCGAACGGCGTTCCGTCGGCGGTCGCGATGACGCAGGTGGCCGCGGAGACGAAGACGCCGATGATCGCGCTCACGCCGATTCCGCCGCTCGAGGGCGAGCGCGCGCAGTGGAGCTTCGTCGTGCCGCAGACGACCGAGCTGATGATGAGCGCGGTCGTCGAGGACATGAAGAAGAAGGGCATCAAGACGATCGGCTACATCGGCTTCTCCGACACCTGGGGCGACCTCGTCTACAACGCGATGCAGAAGCTCGCGCCCGAAGCGGGGATGAAGGTCCTCACCAACGAGCGCTACGGCCGCGCCGACACCAGCGTCACCGGCCAGGTGCTCAAGGTGATCGCGGCCAAGCCCGATGCCGTCGTCGTCGGAGGCTCGGGTTCGCCCGCCGCGACGCCGCACGTCGCCCTGCGCGAGCGCGGCTACAAGGGCCCGATCTACCACAACCACGGCACCGTCAATCTCGCGTTCATCCAGAACGGCAAGAAGGCGGTCGAAGGCGCCATCGCTCCCACCGGGGCGCTGATCGTCCCCGAAGACCTGCCCGACTCGTACCCGACCAAGGCGGTGTCGCTCGACTTCACCAAGCGCTACGAAGCCGCGTTCGGTCCCGAGACGCGCAACGCCTTCGCCGGCTACAGCTACGACGCGACGCTGCTGCTGAACGCCGCGGTTCCCGAGGCGATGAAGAAGGCGAAGCCCGGCACGCCCGAATTCCGCGCCGCGCTGCGCGACGCGCTCGAGCACGTGCAGAACGTCATCGGCACGCACGGCGTCTACAACCTGAGCCC
>QEVN01000142.1 GCA_003576795.1 Burkholderiales bacterium | reverse complement strand
GCCCCACAGCTCCTCGAGGTTGTAGTACTGCCGGATCGCCGGCTGCATCACGTGCACGACGATGTCGCCGAGGTCGACCAGCACCCATTCGCCGGTGTCCGCGCCTTCCATAGAGACGACCGGGGCGCCGGCTTCCTTCACCTTGTCGCGCACATGCGAGGCGAGCGCGCGCGTCTGGCGGTTCGAGGTGCCGGTGGCGATGATGACGCGATCGAAGAGCTCGGTCTGCGCCGTGGTGTCGAAGACCCGGATGTCCTGGGCCTTGATGTCGTCGAGGGCGTCGACGACGACGCGTTGCAGCTTTCTCGGATCCATCCGGTTCCTTTTCGTTGCGCTGCTCCGCGGACGCGGCGCGCGCGTCGGCTCCTCGCGCGGCGGTGTCGCGCGGTACAGCCGGTTGCGGTCAATATAGTCGAGAACGCCGGGGGGCAACAATTCGGCAGGTCGCCCGCCGCGCGCGAGCCGATCGCGCAACGCGCTGCCCGACACCTGCATCGGCGGCATCGGGAAGAAGACGATCGAACCGGCCGGCGCGTCGGGCAGCTCTTCGCCTGCGTGCGCATCGACCAGCGCGCGCACGCGCGCGTCGAGCCCTTCCAGCGTGTCCCCGGCGCGGCGCGCGACGGCCAGGTGGGCGTAGTGCAGCAGCTCCTCCCAGCGATGCCAGGTGGGCAGGTTGCGCAGCTGATCGCTGCCGACGATCCACACGAGCGCCGCCGCTTCGCCGAGCTGCGCGCGCAGCTCGATCAGCGTGTCGATCGTGTAGCTGGCGCCGGCGCGTTTCGTCTCGCGTTCGTCGATCGACGTGCGCGGCAGGCCGGCCGTTGCGATGCCCAGCATCTCGATGCGCTGCTGCGCGCTCGCGCCCGCGTCCACTTTCTGCCACGAGCGGCCGGTGGGCACGAAGCGCAGCTCGTCGAGCGCCAGATGCGCGAGCGCGGCGCGCGCGAGCGCGACGTGCGCCACGTGAACGGGATCGAAGGTGCCGCCGAGCAGGCCGATCCGGCGCCGCGGCGAAGCGCCGTGCGCCCCGCGTGCGCCCGCTGCACCGGACATCAGACCCAGTCGCGCGGGACGAGGAACTCGCCGAGCCGCGCTTCGGGCGATCCGGGTTCGGGATGCCAGTCGTAGCGCCAGCGCGCCGACGGAGGCATCGAGCAGAGGATCGACTCGGCCCGCCCGCCCGATTGCAGGCCGAACAGCGTGCCGCGGTCGTAGACGAGGTTGAACTCGACGTAGCGGCCGCGACGCCAGGCCTGGAACTCGCGTTGGCGCTCGCCGTAGGGTTCGTCGCGATGGCGCAGGACGATCGGCGCATAGGCGTCGACGAAGGCGTCGCCCACCGACCGCGTCAGCGCGAAGCAGCGCGCGAAGCCGCCTTCGTTCAGGTCGTCGAAGAAGATGCCGCCGACGCCGCGCGCTTCGTTGCGATGCTTCAGGAAGAAGTAGTCGTCGCACCAGCGCTTGAAGCGCGGGTAGAGCTCGGCGCCGAAGGGATCGAGCGCCTGCCTGCACGCGCCGTGGAAGCGCACGACGTCCTTCTCGAAGGGGTAATACGGCGTGAGATCCATGCCGCCGCCGAACCACCATACGGGTTCGACGTCACTGCCGTTCGCGCCCGCCACGAAGAAACGCACGTTCATGTGCACGGTGGGCACGTAGGGATTGCGCGGATGCAGCACGAGCGAGACGCCCATCGCCTCGAAGGGGCGGCCGGCGGCCTCGCCGCGGTGCGCGCTCGCCGAAGGCGGCAGCCGAGTTCCCTGCACGTGCGAGAACAGCACGCCGGCCCGTTCGAAGACATCGCCTTCCTCGAGCACGCGCGTGATGCCGCCGCCGCCCTCGGCGCGCTCCCAGGCGTCGCTGCGAAACGACTGCCCGTCGATTGCTTCGAGCGCGGCGACGATGCGCGATTGCAGGCCCGCGAGCCAGTCGCGTACCGCGACGGCGTCGACGGCGGATCCGGGTTCGGGCCCGGCGGGATGCGGCTTCACGCCGTCACTTCTGGACATGCCGGGCCGACGCCGCGCGCGAGCCGATGTCACGCCGGTACTGCATGCCTTCGAAACGGATCGAGTCGATCGCGCGATAGGCCCGCGCCTGCGCGATCTTCGGCGAATCGCCGAGCGCCGTCACGCAGAGCACCCGCCCGCCCGCGGTGACGACGCGGCCGTCGTCGATCGCGGTTCCCGCGTGGAAGACCCAGCAGTCGTCGCCGATCGCCGCGCCCGACTGCGGCAGCCCGACGATCTCGTCGCCTTTCTGCGGCGCGTCGGGGTAGCCGCCGGCGGCGAGCACGACGCCGACGGCGGTGCGGCGATCCCATTCCAGCGAGACGCGATCGAGCGTGCCGGCGAGCGCATGCTCGACGACGTCGACGAGATCGCTCTTCATCCGCACCAGGATCGGCTGCGTTTCGGGGTCGCCCATCCGGCAGTTGAACTCGAGCGTGCGCACCGCGCCGCCCGGCTCGATCATCAGCCCCGCGTAGAGGAAGCCGGTGTACGGCGTGCCGTCGGCGGCCATCCCCTCGACGGCCGGGCGGATGATCTCGCGCAGCACGCGCGCGTGCACCTCGGGGGTGACGGCGGGCGTGGGCGACACGGCGCCCATGCCGCCGGTGTTCGGGCCGCGATCGGCGTCGTGCAGCCGCTTGTGGTCCTGGCTGGAAGCGAGCGGAACGACGTGATGCCCGTCGACCAGCACGATGAAGCTCGCCTCCTCTCCGTGCAGGAAATCCTCGACGACCACGCGCGCGCCGGCGTCGCCCAGCCGGTTCTCGGTGAGCATCGTGTCGATCGCCTCGTGCGCCTGCGCGAGCGAGGTGGCGACGACCACTCCCTTGCCGGCCGCCAGGCCATCGGCCTTCACGACGATCGGCGCGCCGCGCTGCTCGACCCAGGCATGCGCGGCCTGCGCGTCGGAGAAGCTCTCGGAGGCCGCGGTGGGAATGCCATGCCGCTGCATGAAGGTCTTGGCGAAATGCTTCGAGGCCTCGAGCTGCGCGGCGCGCCGCGTCGGCCCGAAGATGCGCAGCCGCCGCGCGCGGAAGCGGTCGACGATGCCGGCGGCCAGCGGCGCTTCCGGCCCGACGACGGTGAAGGCGATCGCCTCGCGCTCGGCGAAATCGGCGAGCGCTTCGATGTCGGTGATCGGCACGTTGACCAGCCCGGGCTCGCGCGCGGTGCCGCCGTTGCCCGGAGCGACGTAGACGCATTGCACGCGCGGCGAGCGCGCGAGTTTCCACGCGAGCGCGTGTTCGCGCCCGCCGGCGCCGACGACGAGGAGCTTCATGATTCCCTGCCCGTTGACCCGGCTTCGCCACGCCCGCCGATCGACGTTCCGTTCATTGGGTTTCGTCGAAGACGGCGTTGGTGTAGACCTGCTGCACGTCGTCGACGCTTTCGATCGCGTCGAGCAGCTTCTGCATCTTCGCGGCGTCTTCGCCGGCGAGCGCGACTTCGTTCGACGGGCGCATGGTGATCTCCACGACCGCGGCGGGGAGTCCGGCCGCTTCGAACGCGTGCTTCAGCTTCGGGAAGTCGGCCGGCTCGCACAGCGCTTCGACGCCGCCTTCGTCGTCCGTGGCCACGTCGTCGGCGCCGGCCTCGATCGCGACTTCCATCACGCGGTCTTCGGAGGTGCCCGGCTCGAACAGGAACTGGCCGCAATGGCGGAACAGATACGCCACCGAGCCGTCGGTGCCGAGGTTGCCGCCGTTCTTCGAGAATGCGTGGCGCACCTCGGCCACCGTGCGGACGCGGTTCTCGGTGAGGCAGTCGACGATGACCGCCGCGCCGCCGATGCCGTAGCCCTCGTAGCGGATCTCTTCGTAGCTGACGCCTTCGAGGCCGCCGGCGCCGCGCTGGATCGCGCGCTGCAGCGTGTCCTTCGCGATGTTGGCGTCGGAGGCCTTCTCCAGCGCGAGCCGGAGCCGCGGGTTGGAAGCCGGATCGGCGCCGCCCATCTTCGCGGAGACCGTGACCTCACGGATGATCCGCGTGAACACCTTGTTGCGCTTGGCGTCCTGGCGGTTCTTGCGATGCTGGATGTTGGCCCATTTCGAGTGACCGGCCATCCTTTCCTCTCGTGGTGACCGACGCGGCGGTGCGGCGGCTCGATGCGACGATCGCGATCGGGCGCTTCGCTCGCGCTCGCATTCCGGTGCGTTGCGTGGCCCGTGCCATGCCCGCTTCGCTTGCGCGCGCCGTTGCCGGCGTGGTCGAATGCGTGGATTCGGGCCGGGGATTTTAGCATTCCGCAATGAGCGAACCGTTGATGATCGCGCGCAACGAGCGCACCGAACTGTTCCTGCTGCCGGCCATGGCGAACCGCCATGGCCTGGTCACCGGCGCAACCGGCACCGGCAAGACCGTCACCCTGCAGGTGATGGCCGAACGCTTCTCGTCGATCGGCGTTCCGGTGTTCGCCGCCGACGTCAAGGGCGATCTCGCCGGCATCTCGCAGCCCGGCGAGCTGACGCCGAAGCTGAAGGAGCGGCTCGATCGGCTCGGCTTCCCGCCGCCGGCCTTCGGCGGATCGCCGGTGGCGCTGTGGGACGTCTACGGCGAGAAGGGCCATCCGCTGCGCGCCACGATCTCCGACATGGGCCCGCTGCTGCTCGCGCGCATGCTCGCGCTGAACGAGACGCAGGAGGGCGTGCTGCACATCGTGTTCCGCATCGCCGACGAGCAGGGCCTGCTGCTGCTCGACGCCAAGGACCTGCGCGCGATGCTGCAGTTCGTCGGCGAGAACGCGAAAACCTTCACCACCGCCTACGGCAACATCTCGGCGGCATCGATCGGCGCGATCCAGCGCGGCCTTCTCACGCTCGAGCAGCAGGGCGCCGACCGGTTCTTCGGCGAGCCGATGCTGAACATCGACGACCTGATGCAGACCGACGCGAAGGGGCGCGGCATCGTCAACATCCTCACCGCCGATCGCCTGCTGAACGCGCCGAAGCTGTACGGCACCTTCCTGCTGTGGCTGCTGTCGGAACTGTTCGAGCGGCTGCCCGAGGTCGGCGATCGCGACAAGCCCAGGCTCGTCTTCTTCTTCGACGAGGCGCACCTGCTGTTCGAGGATGCGCCCAAGGTGCTGCTCGATCGCATCGAGCAGCTGGTGCGGTTGATCCGGTCGAAAGGGGTGGGCGTCTTCTTCGTCACGCAGAACCCGCTCGACGTACCCGACTCGGTGCTCGGCCAGCTCGGCAATCGCGTGCAGCACGCATTGCGCGCGTTCACGGCACGCGACCAGAAGGCGGTGCGCGCCGCCGCGCAGACGATGCGCACCAATCCGGCCTTCGACACCGAGAAGGCGATCACCGAGCTCGGCGTCGGCGAGGCGCTCGTGTCGATGCTGGACGAAAAAGGGCGCCCGGGCGTGGTCGAGCGCGCCTTCGTCGCGCCGCCCGCCTCGCGCATCGGCCCGATCTCCGACGAGGAGCGCGCGGCGCTCGTGCGCACGTCGAACGTCGCCGGCCTCTACGACCGGACGGTCGATCGCGAATCGGCGTACGAGAAGCTGCAGCACCGGGCCGCGGCGCAGCCGCCCGCCGACTCGAGCGCCGGCTCGGCGTCGCAGGCGGGCGCCGAAGCGTCGAGCGGCGGCATCGGCGGCGTCTTTCGCGATGCGCTGGGCGGGCTGATGACCGGCAGCGGACGCAAGGACTCGGCGATCGAGGCAATGGCCAAGAGCGCGGCGCGCTCGATGGGCTCGACGATCGGCCGCGAGCTGATCCGCGGGGTACTCGGCACGCTGCTGGGGGGCAGATCCCGCCGGCGATGAGGGCGTCGGCGCAAGGCGCCCGGCGGCAGGCGGACGACGTGAAGCCCGTCGCAGCGATGGCGACTGCGCCCGTCGACGGGCTCGCGCCGACCCGACGATGTTTCACGACGTAGATCAAGATCGGCGCCGTCGGCGCCGACTACCATCGATCGTCGGTCGCTCGCCCCTCGGGAAAACGGGTCGCTGCTCTTCCCCGATGTCCGCCTCCCCGCAGCGCGGCTCGCACGGTCGACCGTTCTTCCCGAGTGAAGCGATGCGTGACGCTCTTGTCCATGAAGTTTGCGATCCCCTGAGTCGTGCCCGGTCGGCGCTGTACGAGGCGGCTCGCGCGTTGCGCAGGCCGGCGTGCGGCGTCGCCGCCAACCGGCGTGCCGAGGCCGCGATGCGTACCTTGGCCCGAATCGACTCGGCCCTCGAGAGCATGCTCGCCGGAGCGGTTTCGCGGGGAGGCGTGCCGCTCGCCCCGCGGCACGACACCGACATCGGAACGATCGTTGCCCTCACCATCGCCGACGTCGAACCGCTCGAACGCCGGCGAATCGGCGTCGAACGCGCCACCCACGTGCGCACGGCTTCGATCAACGCCGGCCTCGTCCGGCTGGCCTTGCGAAACCTCCTGTCGAACGCGCTCGCCTGCTCGCCGTCAGAGTCGCCCGTCGTCGTGCGCATCGACGAAACCGACGACCCGCTGGCGCTCGTGATCGAGGTCCGCGATCACGGTTCGGGAGTCCGGGACGATGCCACGCCGCGCACGCAGGCTCCCGATGCCGCCGGCCCGTGCGAGCAGGGTTTTCGCGAGCGCGGTCTCGGTCTGCGCATCGTTCGGCAGGTGGCGCGGAAGCACGGCGGTCGCGTCG
>QEVN01000141.1 GCA_003576795.1 Burkholderiales bacterium | reverse complement strand
GACCAACTTCGCCAGCATGCTCGCCGTGCTCGGCTGGCTGTACCGGGCTTCGCCGCTGCGCGCCTGCAACGCGTACCCGGTGTCGGATCAGCGCGAGGCAGGCGAGTGGCTGATCTTCCTGGCGATCGTCGCTTTCGCGGGCTGGCTGGCGACGCTCTTCGTGGGGCCGGCGTCGCAGCGCGGGATGCGCTGATCGCGGATTACGGCTTCTTCAGAGCACCGACTCGAGCCAGGCGCCGATGTCGACGATCTCCTCGGGGCAGACCGGCGAGCGCTTCTCCGTATCGAAGGCCCGCCTGCAGCGCGATCGCGCCGCCTTGCGAGAACCCGGCGAGGACGATGCGGCGCGACGCGATCCCGCGCGCATTCTCGCGCTCGATCAACTGCGCGACGATGCGCGCCGAGGCGCGGATGCCGGCTTCGTCCTGTCGCGCGCCGCCGAGCTCGGCGATGTCGTACCAGGCGCGCATCGGCAGGCCGCCGTTGATCGTCACCGGCCGGACCGGCGCGTTGGGGAACACGAACCGCACCGACAGCCGCGGTGCCAGCCGCAGCTCGGGGACGATCGGCTCGAAGTCGTGCGCATCGGCGCCGAGCCCGTGCAGCCAGATCACCGCGGCGTCGGGCCGATCGCCGGTCGGGATTTCGACCGCGTCGTGCATCGGGTTCATCGCGACATTGTATGGTGGGCACCGCGCGGGCCGCAGGCGCGAGAATTCGGGGAGGGGAGCCGCAATGAGGGAGCCGCAATGAACGAGACCGTCGACGGATTCGTGGGAGCCATCGGCAACACGCCGCTGATCCGCTTGCGCCGCGCCTCCGAGCGCACCGGCTGCGAGATCCTGGCGAAGGCCGAGTTCCTCGAGCCCGGCGGATCGATCAAGGACCGCACCGCGCTGTTCCTCATCGACGACGGCGAGCGGCGCGGACTGCTGCGGCCGGGCGGCGTGGTCGTCGAAGGAACCGCCGGCAACACCGGCATCGGCCTGACGCTGGTCGCGAATGCGCGCGGCTACCGCACGATCATCGTCATCCCCGAGACGCAGAGCCGCGAGAAGAAGGACCTGCTCCGCCTGTACGGCGCCGACGTGCGCGAAGTGCCGGCCGCGCCGTTTCGCGATCCGGGCAACTACGTCCACGTGGCCGAGCGGCTGGCCGCCGAACTGGCCGAGCGCGAGCCGAACGGCGCCTTCTACGCCAACCAGTGGGACAACCTCGCGAACCGCGAAGGACATCGCGCGAGCACCGGGCCCGAGATCTGGCGACAGACGGGCGGGCGCATCGACGGCTTCGTCTGCGCGATCGGCACCGGCGGCACGCTCGCCGGCATCTCGGCCTACCTGAAATCGGTGCATCCGCGGATTCGAACGGCGGTTGCCGACCCCGTCGGCGCCGCGATGTACTCGTGGTTCAAGCACGGCCGACTCGAATCCTCCGGCAGCTCGATCACCGAAGGCATCGGCCTGGGCCGCGTGACGGCGAACGTGGACGGCGCGCCGATCGACGACGCCTACCGGATCGAGGACGCCGAGGCGCTCGAGGTCGTGTTCGAGCTGCTGCGCGACGAGGGCCTGTGCGTCGGCGGTTCGAGCGGCGTGAACGTGGCCGGCGCGATACGGCTCGCGCGCGAGCTCGGCCCCGGACACACCGTCGTGACGGTGCTCGCCGATTCGGGTCAGCGCTACCGCTCGAAGCTGTTCGATGCGGCGTTCCTGAAGGCGCGCGGGCTGCCCGTGCCGTCGTGGCTGGAAGGCGGGGCCGGCGGCTGACGCGTTCCCGTCGTCGCCCGCGGCCTCAGCCGCCGGGCGCCGACAGGCGGATCTTCTGCCCGATCCGCAGGCGACGCGGATCGTCGATGCCGTTCCAGCGCGCCAGGTCCTTCGCCTCGAGGCCGTGCTTCTTCGCGATCGCCGCGAGCGTGTCGCCGCGCCGGATCGTGTAGTCCGCGCTGCCGGCCTTCGGCGTCGCGGCCTTGCGCGCGGGCGTGGCCGGCGCTGCGCCATTCTTCGCGCCGTTCTTCGCGCCGTTCTTCGCGCCGTTTTCTGCGCCGTTTTCTGCGCCGTTCTGCGGCGTAGCGGCGGAATCGCTCGTCCCGGGTGCCGGGCTGAGGCGCGGCGACGACTGGCTGCTCGAGAGCGGCGGCGTGGCGCCCGAAGGATCGGCGACGGGATTCGCCGTGCCGTTCCGCGAAGTGCCCGCATCGCCCTGCGAAGCACCGGCCGCGCTCATCGGCGCCGCACCCGACGGCGTCGTGCCCGCGGGCGCTTCGTTCGCGGAAGCGGCGGGCGCGGGGTCGGCTGCGCTCGTCGAGGCCGGCTCTTCCTTGCCGCAGCCGAAGAGGAACAGAGATACCAGCACCGACGCCATCGCTACACGCATATCGACTCCTTCTCGCTTCTTTACGACCTGTTCGGAACATCGCCCGCGGGTATGGGCATTGCACGATGCGCCCACGGCGCACGAGCGCCGATCGCTTCGCCGGCGAGCACGCCGCTCCGCCGAGAAGCAAACGTATCACCCGAGAGGAACCGAGCATGCGCAGCACATTGGTTGGAGTATTCGACGATCGCCAGGCCGCGGAGCACGCGCGCGACGAACTGCTACGCGCGGGATTCGCCGACGACGAAGTGGATCTCAGGACCGGCGTCGAGGATCGCGCGTGGCGCGAGTCGGACGACCGGCGCCTGGCCGCCGATCGCCGCGCCTACGACGACGAGTCGCAAACGTCGATCGGCGAGACCGTCGCCGACTGGTTCCGCTCGCTGTTCGGCTTCGACGACGAACAGGACGCGGGCGTCTATGCCGAAGCCCTGCGGCGCGGCGACAGCGTCGTCACCGTCGACGCGGCCGATGGAGATCGGCTCGACCGCGCGACCGACATCCTCGAGGATTGCGGTTCGATCGACATCGATGCGATGGCGAACGAGTGGCAGCTGCAGGGCTGGGCCCGGCCGAGCGGCGCGGCCGACGCGCTCGCCGGCGAGGACAGGCGCGCCGCCGGCGACACGCGCGGCACCGGCGACACGCTCGCCAGCGGCGACGGGCTCGACACGAGCGACGTCAAGCCCGCGTCGGCCACACCCCCGACTGCGCCGCTCGGAGCCACCGCGGCGAGCGCCGGCGCGATGGGCGCGGCTTCGTCGCGCGACGCCGGCGAGGAAATCCACGCGGGCGAGACGCGCAGGATTCCCGTCGTCGAGGAACGGCTGCGCGTCGGCAAGCGCGTCGTCGGCCGACGTCGTCTTCGCGTCTACACGCGGATGGTCGAAGAGCCGGTGGACGCGCAGCCCGACCCGGGTGCCCCGCGCTCCGGGATTTGACAGCCGCATCCCGGCTAGGCATTCTGGCGCGCAGCCGGTCAGCCGCTGTGGGAGAGACCGCGTGCAGCCCGCCCTCATGTGCAGGCGGCACGCGGCGCCGAAGGTGTACATCGCCCCGTAAACTCTCAGGCAAAAGGACTTCAGCGGTTCGGCTCTCTGGAGAGTAGGCAGTACCGAGGCGCATCGCGCGTCGGTGCCGGCCTCGCCGAAGGAAACAGACGGCGCTTCGGCGCCGTCGAATGTCTCAGGCAAATGGACAGAGGGGGCTCCGATTCCACCGTCGCGTACGGCGCGAGGCCACACGCCGCTTCCGGAGCCCCTCCTTGGACAACCCTGTCGAACTCCGCTACACATCGACGCACGAATGGGTGCGTCGCGAACCCGACGGCACGCTGACCGTCGGCATCACCTTCCACGCGCAGGACGCGCTGGGCGAGCTGGTCTACGTCGAGCTGCCCGATGCCGGACGAACGTTGAAGCAGGGCGAAGCCTGCGTCGTCGTCGAATCGACGAAGGCCGCCTCCGACGTCTACGCGCCGGTCGACGGCGAAGTGATCGAGACCAACGCGGCGCTCGCCGACGCGCCGGAGACGGTCAATGCCGAGCCTTTCGGCGCCGGCTGGCTGTTCCGCATGCGCCCGAGCGATCCCTCGCAGCTCGACGCGCTGCTCGACGCCGCCCGATACACGGCGGGCCCCGGATCCGAGTGATTCGCCGAAGCGGCGCGTGAACGCGCGCCGCCCGTCTTCGTCCTCCCCTTTTCCCGATGCCGGGACCCCATTCGATGAACGCTCCCGATTCCCTCGGCGCGAGACTTCGCGCGCTCTCCGCACGCGACGACTTCGTCTCGCGCCACATCGGTCCGGGCCCCGCGCAGCAGCGCGAGATGCTCGGCACGCTAGGCTTCGCTTCGCACGCCGAGTTCGTCCGCGCGGCGGTTCCGCCGCAGGTCCTGCTCGATGCCCCGCTCGCGCTCGACGACGCCGTCGACGAGACGCGGGCGCTCGCCGAACTGCGCGCGCTCGGCGAACGCAACGAGCTGTGGCGCAGCTTCATCGGCGCGGGCTACCACGGCACGATCCTTCCCGAGGCGATCCGCCGCAACGTGCTCGAGAATCCGGGCTGGTACACCGCATACACGCCGTACCAGGCGGAGATCGCGCAGGGCCGCCTCGAGGCGCTGCTGAACTTCCAGCAGATGGTGATCGACCTCACCGGCCTGCCGATCGCCAATGCTTCGCTGCTCGACGAGGCGACCGCTGCCGCCGAAGCGATGGCGATGGCGCGTCGCGCGTCGAAGTCGAAGGCGACGCGCTATTTCGTCGAGCGCGCGACGCACCCGCAGGTGATCGCGGTGCTGCGCACGCGCGCGGCGCGCATGGGGATCGAGCTGCGCGTCGACGAGGCCGGCACGCTGCGCGACGACGCCTCGTATTTCGGCGCGCACCTGCAGACGCCCGACACCTTCGGATGCGTGCGCGACTTCACGACGGAGATCGACGCGCTGCACGCGGCCGGCGCGCGCGTGACCGTCGGCTGCGACCTGCTCGCGCTGATGCTGCTGCGGCCTCCGGGCGCGATGGGCGCCGACATCGCGATCGGCTCGGCGCAGCGCTTCGGCGTGCCGCTCGGCTACGGCGGACCGCACGCCGCCTTCCTCGCCGCGCGCGACGACCTGCTGCGAACGATCCCCGGTCGCATCATCGGCGTCTCGCGCGACGCGGCCGGCCGGCCGGCGCTGCGCATGGCGCTGCAGACGCGCGAGCAGCACATCCGCCGCGAGAAGGCGACGAGCAACATCTGCACCGCGCAGGCGCTGCTCGCCAACATCGCCTCGTTCTACGCGGTGTGGCACGGCCCCGAGGGCCTGCGCGCGATCGCGCAGCGCGTGCACGCGCTCGCACGCCTGCTCGCGCATCTCGTCGGCCAGGCGCCGCAGGACGCGGCTGCGCAGGAACGCACGCCGACGCTGCTGCACGACGCCTTCTTCGACACGCTCGCCTACGAAGTGGACGATGCGTCGAAGCTGCGCGAACGCGCCCGCGCGCAACGCATCAACCTGCGCGAGCATGCGACGGAAAGCGGCGCGAAGGCGCGCTTCGGCGCGAGCCTGGACGAGACGACCACGCTCGCCGACGTGGCCGATCTCGCCTGGGTGTTCACCGGCCGGCGCATCGACGCGGGCGAGCTGGGCACGCTGGCCGCCGCCTTCTCCGTCGAAGGCGATGCGATCGACGCGGCGCTGCGCCGCACCGACGCCGTGCTCACGCACCCGGTGTTCGCGCGCCACCGCAGCGAAGCGGCCTTCGTGCGTTACCTGAAGAAGCTCGAGAACCGCGACCTGTCGCTCGTGCATTCGATGATTCCGCTCGGCTCGTGCACGATGAAGCTCAACGCGGCCGCCGAGATGGCGCCGATCACCTGGCCCGAGTTCGCCAACCTGCACCCCTTCGCGCCGCCGGAGCAGGCGCTCGGCTATCGCGAGATGCTCGCGCAGCTGGGCGGCTGGCTCGGCGAGATCACCGGCTTCGCGGCGGTTTCCTTCCAGCCGAACTCCGGGGCGCAGGGCGAATACGCGGGGCTGCTGGCGATCCGACGCTATCTCGAGTCGATCGGGGAAGGCGCGCGCGACGTCTGCCTGATCCCCGCCTCGGCGCACGGCACGAATCCGGCGAGCGCGCAGATGATGGGGATGCGCATCGTCGTCGTCGGCTGCGACGCGCAGGGCAACGTCGACCTGGGCGACCTCGCGCGCAAGGTGGACGAGCATCGCGCATCGCTGGCCGCGCTGATGATCACCTGGCCGTCCACGCACGGCGTGTTCGAGCCGGGAATCGTCGAGGTCTGCCGCCGCGTGCACGAGGCCGGCGGACAGGTGTATCTCGACGGCGCGAACCTGAACGCGCAGGCCGGCCTGACGAAGCCTGCGCTGGTCGGCGCCGACGTCTGCCACATGAACCTGCACAAGACCTTCTGCATCCCGCACGGCGGCGGCGGGCCCGGGATGGGTCCGATCGTGCGGCAGCGCGCTGATCACGACGATCTCGTGGATGTACATCCGGATGATGGGCGCGCAGGGAATCCGCCGGGCCACCGAGACGGCGATGCTGTCGGCGAACTACGTCGCGCGGCGGCTCGAGCCGTATTTCCCGGTGCTGTTCCGCGGCGCGAACGGGCTCGTCGCGCACGAGTGCATCCTCGACCTGCGCACGCTGAAAGCCACCTGCGGCGTGAGCGCCGAGGACGTCGCCAAGCGGCTGATGGACTACGGCTTCCATGCGCCCACCGTCTCGTTCCCGGTCGCCGACACGCTGATGATCGAACCGACCGAGTCGGAGCCGAAGGACGAGCTCGACCGCTTCTGCGAAGCGATGATCGCGATCCACGGCGAGCTGCAGCGCATCGCGCGCGGCGAATTCGACCGCGACGACAATCCGCTGCGCGGCGCCCCGCACACGGCCGAGGCGATCGCCGGCGAATGGACGCATCGCTATTCGCGCGAAGAAGCGGCCTATCCGCTGCCATGGGTACGCGAGGCGAAGTTCTGGCCGAGCGTCGGCCGCATCGACAACGCCGCGGGCGATCGCCAGCTCGTCTGCACCTGTCCGCCCGTCTCCGACTACGAATGAACGAACCGAACCAACCGCTGCGCGAGATTCCGCTGCACGCGCTGCACGCCGGACACGGCGCCCGCTTCGGGGCCTTCGCCGGCTTCCGCATGCCGATCCAGTACGCCGACGGGCTGCGCGCCGAGCACCTGCACACGCGCGCCGCCGCCAGCGTGTTCGACGTCTCGCACATGGGGCAGCTGCGCGCGCGGGCGCGCGACGGCCGCCGCGAAACGCTGTACGCGCAGCTCGAGGCGGCGCTGCCGGTCGACTTCGCCGACTGGGCCGACGGGCAGCAGCGCTACTCGCTGCTGCTGAACGACGCGGGCGGCATCGACGACGACCTGATGCTCGTGCACCTCGCCGACGCGGACCCTGCCGAAGTGCGCATCGTGGCGAACGCAGGCAACCGCGCAGCCGACCTCGCGCGGCTGCGCGCGCTGTGCCCGGCGCTGGCGATCGACGAGATCGACGCGGCGCTGATCGCGCTGCAGGGTCCGCAGGCCGAAGCGGCGCTGTCCGCGCTCGACCCCTCGTGCGCGTCGATGCGCTTCCTGCAGGCGCGCACGCTCGATCTGCAGGGCGCGCGCTGCTTCACGACGCGCTCGGGCTACACCGGCGAGGACGGCTTCGAGATCTCGCTGCCGCTCGATCGCGCGCAGGAGATCGTCGAGCGCCTGCTCGGCGACCCCCGCGTGCGGCTCGCCGGCCTGGGTGCGCGCGACACCTTGCGCCTCGAGGCGGGCCTGCCGCTGCACGGCAGCGACATCGACGCGACGACGACGCCGGCGGAATCGGGACTGTCCTTCGCGATTCCGAAATCGCGGCGCACGGGCGGCGCGAAGGCGGGCGGCTTTCCGGGCGCCGGCGCGGTCCTGCGCCAGCTCGGCGGCGACGTCCCGCGCAAGCTGGCCGGCTTCGCCTCGCACGCGGGCGTGCCGATCCGTGCGCACGCGCCTGTCGTCGACGGGAGCGGACGCACGGTCGGCGAGGTCAGCAGCGGCACGCTGTCGCCGACGCTCGGATATCCGATCCTGCTGGCGCGCGTCGAAAGCGCGGCGCTCGCGTCGCAGGCGCCGCTGTTCGCCGTCGTGCGCGAACGGCGCCTGCCGATCGAGCGGGTCGCGCTGCCCTTCGTGCCGAAGCGCTACCGGCGCTGATCCGCGGCAGCGCCCGGCGGCGATCAAAGGAAGCCGAGCGCGCGATCGAGCGAGTGCCGCACGTGCAGCGCGAGCGAGGCCTGGTCGTCGGCGTCGAGGATCTTCGCGGCGAGCGGCAGGTAGCCGCTCTCCTCGAACTGCGCGTGCGCGGCGTAGCGATCGCACAGCCGCGCGACGATGCCGGCGTCCAGCTCGGCGCCGCGGCCGCGCGACAGGCGCGCGAGTGCCGGCTCGATCGTCTTCCAGTCGTCCTCGATCTGGCGATGCTCGCGCGTGAGCCGTGCGGCGAGCGAGGCGACGAGCGCCGCCTCGTCGCCGGCAGCGGCGCTGCGGGCGACCGCCGGGAACAGCGAATCTTCCTCCTCGGCGTGGTGCCCGATCACCGCCTCGTGGAAGAAAGCGACGATCTCCTGCGCACGTGCGCGCAGCGCGCGGCGCTCGGCGCCGCCCTGCGCGAGCTTCGTCGCGAGTTCGCGCAGCTGCTCGAGCCGGAACAGGATGCCCGCGTGGCTGCGCGAGAAGGCGCGCAGCGGATCGGCGATGCTCGAAGCGGGCTCGTGCTGCTCGGCCATCGGCACTCTCCGCGCGGAAGACCGCCCGCCCCTACGGAAGTCGGAAGATCTTGCCGGGGTTCAGGATATCGTCGGGGTCGAGCGCACGCTTGATCCGGCGCATGAGATCGATCGCGTCCTCGCCGGCCTCCTCCTCGAGGAAGCCCATCTTGTGCAGGCCGACGCCGTGCTCGCCGGTGCAGGTGCCGTCCATCGACAGCGCCAGCCGCACGATCTCGTCGTTCAGCCGCTCGGCCTCGGCCATCTCGGTCGGGTCGTCGGGGTCGATCAGCAGCATCGAGTGGAAATTGCCGTCGCCCACGTGACCGACGATCAGCGTGGGAAAGCTCGCGGTGTCGAGAATGCGCCGCGCGCCGGTGATCGAATCGCTCAGCCGCGAGATCGGCACGCAGGTGTCGGTGGTGATCGCGCGCGCGCCCGGGCGCACCTGCAGGCCGGCGAAATAGACGTTGTGTCGCGCCGTCCACAGGCGCGTGCGGTCCTCGGGGCGGGTGGCCCATTCGAAGTCTTCGCCGCCGTGATCGCGCGTGATCTGCTGCGTCAGCTCGGCCTGCTCGTGCACCGACGCCTCGCTGCCGTGGAACTCGAAGAACAGCGTGTGCGCCTCGCGCAGCGACGTGTGGCTGTGCGCGTTGATCGCGCGGATCGCGCGGTCGCAGACGTATTCGCAACGCGCCACGGGAATGCCGATCTGGATGATCTGGATGACCGCGTCGATCGCCGAGGCGAGGCTCGGGAAATTGACCACGGCCGCCGACATCGCTTCCGGCACCGGGTAGAGCTTCACCGTGACTTCCGTGACGATGCCGAGCGTGCCCTCGGAGCCGACGAAGAGCCGGGTGAGGTCGTAGCCCGCCGACGACTTCTTCGCGCGTCCGGCGGTGCGGATCACCTTGCCCTCGGCGGTGACCACGGTGAGCCCGAGCACGTTCTCGCGCATGGTGCCGTAGCGCACCGCGTTCGTGCCGGAGGCGCGCGTGGCGGCCATGCCGCCCAGGCTCGCGTTCGCGCCCGGGTCGATCGGGAAGAAGAATCCGGTGCCCTTCAGCTCGTCGTTCAGCTGCACGCGCGTGACGCCCGCCTGCACGGTGGCCGTGAGGTCTTCCGGCTGCACGGCGAGCACCCGGTTCATCTGCGACAGGTCGAGCGAGACGCCGCCGCGCACCGCCAGCAGGTGTCCTTCGAGCGAGGAGCCGACGCCGTAGGCGATGACCGGCACGCGATGCGCGCGGCACAGGCGCACGACCTCGGCGACCTCGTCGGTGCTGTGCGCGAAGACGACCGCGTCGGGCGGCGTGGGCGGAAACGGCGACTCGTCGCGGCCGTGATGGTCGCGCACGGCGGCGGCGGTGCTGAAGCGCTCGCCGAAGCGCGCGCGCAGTGCCGAAGCGAGTGCTTCGGGAAAGGGGCGCTTCAATGCGTCGGCAGCGAAGGTGGGGCTGTTCATGGCGTTTCTTCGAAAAGGAGCCGGCCGCGGCCCGGTACGCCCTCCGCCCGGGCCGGCTGCTCGCGGAAATGGTATCCCGAACCACGCGGAAGCGGGCTTGGCGGGAAGCGGCCAGCGGTCGGCGCTACACTCGGTCGATCGAACGAAGGAGTCGCGAGGATGGGATACCGACTGTCGAAGATCGCCACGCGTACGGGCGACGACGGAACCACGGGCCTGGGCAACGGCAAGCGCACGAGCAAGGACGGGCCGCGCATCGAGGCGATCGGCCAGGTCGACGAGCTGAATTCCACGATCGGCGTGCTGCTCACCGAGCCGATGCCGGAGAAGGTGCGCGAGCAGCTGATCGGCATCCAGCACGACCTCTTCGACCTGGGCGGCGAGTTGTGCATCCCCGGCTTCGAGAACCTGCACGAGTCGCAGGTCGCAAAGCTCGACGCGCTGATCGAGGAACACAATGCCGGACTGTCGCGCCTGCAGGAATTCGTGCTGCCCGGCGGCTCGCGGGCTGCCGCCTTCGCCCACCTGTCGCGCACGGTCTGCCGTCGCGCCGAACGCGCCGTGGTCGCGCTGGGCAACGCCGAGGAGATCCGCCCCGACTGCCGCCGCTACCTGAACCGGCTGTCGGACCTGCTGTTCGTGCTGTCGCGCGTGCTCAATGTGCACGCCGGCGTCGGCGACGTGATGTGGCAGAAGGATCGGGCGCGCTAGCGCGTCCTTCCCCTTCCCTCACGCGTCCCGCGCGGCCTCCAGGTACGAGACGAGCTTCGCGCTGGTCTGGCGCAGGCGCTCGGAGAGCAGCTGCACGAGCTTCAGCAGGATCTTGTTGCCCAGCGCGGGTTCGTCGCCGAGGACGAGCATCAGCGCGTCGCGCGTGAGCACGGCGATGCGGCTGGTCTCGAGGGTGACGCACGAGGCGAAGCGCGGTTCGCCGTCGAACATCGACATCTCGCCGAGCGAATGGCCGGCGTGCGCGACGGCGATGCGCGACGGGTAGTTGTAGCGATTGCGGCGCAGGACGTCGACCATCCCCTGCATCAGCAGCATCATGAAGTCGCCCGTCTCGCCCTCGTTGATGATCGTGACGCCGGGCTGCGCTTCGTAGACGTACATGAAGGTGCCGAGCTTGCGGGTCTCGTCGATGTCGAGCCCCGAGAACAGCGGCGTGCGGGCCATCAGCCCGTGGATCTGGTCGGCGAAGTCGCTGGCGCGCCCGATGGGCTTCAGGCCGACGGCGAGCAGTCGCTCGTGAGGCGTGCGCCGCGCGGGGGTCGATGCGCCCGACGCGGACTCGGACGGCGGGCCACCTTTCACCGCTTCCATCGATTTCTCCGAAACACTGCGACGTTTATAGCATGGTAAACGGCGCCTTCGGCGCGCAGCGGGCTGCAGCTTGCCCGCTTCGGGCAATTTCCGACGGATGGCGCTTGTACGGGGCTCGACGCGCGCGTGCCGCCCAGCTCGGGGCCGCTCAGTTCGGGTCGCTCAGCCCGGATCCGCGCAGCGCATCGCGGCGGTGCGCTGCATCGCCGCGCCGCCCGACGAACGGGCCGCCTCGGCCTCGATCGAGCGCCGGCGCGCGCGCACCGACGCGGCGAGCGCGTCGAGCAGCTGCACGCTTTCGTCCCAGCCGATGCAGCCGTCGGTGATGCTCTGCCCGTAGCGCAGCGAGCTGCGTTCGACCAGATCCTGCCGGCCCGGCTGCAGGTGGCTTTCGATCATCACGCCGACGATCCGCGCGTCGCCGGCCGCGACCTGCGCGGCCACCGCCGTGGCGACCGGGATCTGGTTCTCCGGACGCTTCTGGCTGTTGCCGTGGCTCGCGTCGATCATCAGCCGGCAGGGCAGCCCTTCGGCGGCGGCAGCGCGGCACGCGGCGTCGACGCTGGCGGCGTCGTAGTTCGGATGCTTGCCGCCGCGCAGGATCACGTGGCAGTCGTCGTTGCCGTTGGTCGAGACGATCGCCGAGTGTCCGCCCTTGGTGACCGACAGGAAATGATGCGGCTGCGAGGCCGCCTTGATCGCATCGAAGGCGATGCGCAGGTTGCCGTCGGTGCCGTTCTTGAAGCCGACCGGACACGACAGCCCGGAGGCCAGTTCGCGATGCACCTGCGATTCGGTGGTGCGCGCGCCGATCGCCCCCCACGAGATGAGGTCGGCGTAGTACTGCGGCGTGATCATGTCGAGGTATTCGGTGCCCGCCGGCAGCCCCGAGCGCGTGATGTCGAGCAGCAGTTCGCGCGCGATGCGCAGCCCCTTGTTGATGTCGAAGCTGTTGTCGAGATCGGGGTCGTTGATCAGCCCCTTCCATCCGACCGTCGTGCGCGGCTTCTCGAAATAGACGCGCATCACCACCTCCAGCTCGCCGGCCAGTCGCCTGCGCTGCTCGACGAGCCGCTTCGCGTATTCGCGGGCGGCGGCGGGATCGTGGATCGAGCAGGGACCGATGATGACGATCAGGCGGTCGTCCTCGCCGTGCAGGATGCGATGGATCGCCCGCCGCGATTCGTAGGTCGTCTCGGCCGCCGCCGCGTCGATCGCGAACTCGCGCAGCAGGTGCGAGGGAGGGGCCAGTTCCTTGATCGCGCGGATGCGAAGGTCGTCGGTGCTGTGGGTCATCGTGGTCGCCAAAAAAAAACCGCCGGACAGTGCCGGCGGTTCGTGGGATTCGGTGCTTCGCGGCTCAGCTGCCTGCGCGCGCTGCCGACTCGCCCCGCCAGCTGCAGGGAAAGTGGAAGAAGAAGCGCGTAAATCGGCCGGCCGGCCAACGGGCAGCGCTACGAGCCAATTCCTGTTTGCAGTGCAGCAACATCCGGGCAGTGTACGTCGGCCGCCACCGCGCTGCAAGCGGAAGGGCCGACGCGGCCTTTCGGCAACGGATGCC
>QEVN01000140.1 GCA_003576795.1 Burkholderiales bacterium | reverse complement strand
CTTGCCGCGCGCGACGGGCTCGAGGGGCTGACGATCGGCGCGCTCGCCGCGCGCATGCGCATGTCCAAGAGCGGCGTCTTCGCGCATTTCGGCTCGCGCGAGGATCTGCAGATCGCGGTGCTGAAGACCTACGAGCGCCGTTTCGTCGACGACGTGCTGCTGCCCGCGCTCGGCGCGCCGCGCGGACTGCCTCGCCTGCGCGCGATCTTCGAACGCTGGCTCGCGCACACGGCCGCCGAGGCCGAGAGCGGCTGCGTCTGGATCTCGGCGGCCACCGAATACGACGATCGCAGCGGACACGTGCGCGACGAGCTGGTCGCGATGATCCGCTCGTGGCAGCGCGAGTGCACGCGGGCGATCGAGCAGGCGATCGATGCCGGACACCTGGTGCGCGACGTCGATCCGCAGGATCTCCTCTTCGCGATCTACGGCATCGTCCTCGTCGTTCACCACGACGCGCGGCTGCTGAGCAGCGCCGACGCGGTGACGCGCGCGCGTCGCGCCTTCGATCGGGTGATCGCGGCCTACTCGCCGCGTTCGCCCGTTTCCGTCCCTGAAAAGTACGAACGTTCGGTCGCGCTCGATTAGCGCAAAACCCCTCAGGAGTTGACGCCATGGCCCGCTACACCCCGCCGCTGCGCGACATGCAGTTCGTGATGCACGAACTGCTCGACGCCGAATCGACGCTGAAAACCCTGCCTCCCTACGCCGAGACCGGCCGCGAGCTGATCGACCAGGTGCTCGAGGAGGGCGGCAAGTTCTGCTCCGAGGTGCTGTTCCCGCTGAACCGCTCCGGCGACGAGGAGGGCTGCCGCTGGGACGACGGCGCAGTGACGACGCCGGCCGGCTTTCGCGACGCCTGGGAGCAGTTCAAGGCCGGCGGCTGGCCCACGCTCACCTGCGACCCCGAGTACGGAGGGCAGGGATTGCCGATGACGGTGGGCATCGCGTTCCAGGAAATGATGAACTCGGGCAACCAGGCGTGGACGATGTATCCGGGCCTGACGCACGGCGCCTATGACGCCCTGCGCGCGCACGGCACGCCCGAGCAGAAGTCGCTGTACCTGCCGAAGATCGTCTCCGGCGAATGGATGGCGACGATGTGCCTCACCGAGCCGCAGTGCGGCACCGACCTGGGCATCCTGCGCACGAAGGCCGAGCCGCAGTCGGACGGCACCTACCGCATCACCGGCAACAAGATCTTCATCTCGTCGGGCGAGCACGACTGGGCCGGGAACATCGTGCACCTGGTGCTCGCGCGGCTGCCCGATGCGCCGTCGGGCACGCGCGGCATCTCGCTCTTCCTCGTGCCGAAGTTCGTGCCGAACGCCGACGGTTCGCTCGGCGCGCGCAACGCGGTGCGCTGCGCGCGCATCGAGGAGAAGATGGGCATCCACGGCAACGCCACCTGCGCGCTGGACTTCGACGGCGCCGTCGGCACGCTGGTCGGCGAACCGAACAAGGGCCTGCAGGCGATGTTCGTGATGATGAACGCGGCGCGCATCGGCGTGGGCATGCAGTCGCTCGGCCTGATGGAGGTCGCCTACCAGAACTCGCTCGACTACGCGAAGGAGCGGCTGCAGATGCGCTCGCTCACCGGAGCGAAGGCGCCCGACAAGCCGGCCGATCCGATCATCGTCCACCCCGACGTGCGCCGCATGCTGCTCACGCAGAAGGCCTGGGTCGAAGGCTCGCGCGCCTTCGCCTGCTGGCTCGGGCTGCAGGCGGACATCGCCGCCACGCACCCGGACGAGGACGAGCGCGCCGCCGCCGAGGACCTGCTCGCGCTGCTCACGCCGGTGGCCAAGGCCTTCCTCACCGACAACGGCTTCGCGTCGACGAACCTCGCGCTGCAGGTCTACGGCGGGCACGGCTACATCCGCGAATGGGGGATGGAGCAGTACGTGCGCGATGCGCGGATCAACATGATCTACGAGGGCACGAACACGATCCAGTCGCTCGACCTGCTCGGCCGCAAGGTGCTGCTCGACAACGGCGCGAAGCTGCGCAAGTTCGGCGCGCTGGTCGACGCCTTCGTCGAGGAGCACGGCACCGACGAGGAAATGGCCGAGTTCGTGAATCCGCTGTCGGAGCTGCGCCAGAAGGTCGAGAAGCTGACGATGGAGATCGGCATGAAGGCCTTCGGCAACGCCGACGAAGCGGGCGCGGCGGCCGTCGATTACCTGCGCGTGATCGGCCACCTCGTGCTCGGCTATTTCTGGGCGCGCATGGCCCGCGTCGCGCTCGATCGGGCCGATTCCGACGACCCGTTCTATCGTGCCAAGCTCGCCACCGCGCGCTTCTATTTCGCGAAGCTGCTTCCCGAGACGGCGGGCCTGATCCGCAGCGCGCGCGCCGGCGCCGCGCCGCTGATGAACGTCGAAGTCGACTGGTTCTGAGGAGGCGCAGGCAATGACGACGGTTCCCGCACTCCTGCGCGCGCCGCGGCGCGTGTCTCGCGCGAGGCCCTTCGCGCGCATGCTCGCCGTCGCGGCCTTCGGCGCCGCAGTCGGCGCCGCATCCGGCACCCTGGCTCCGGCGGCGCAGGCGCAGGCGCAATCGCCGGTCGACGCGCGCTCGCCGGTCGGGCTCTGGCGCAACATCGACGACGAGACGAAGCAGCCGAAGGCGCTCGTGCGCATCGCCGAGCGCGACGGCGTCTATTACGGCCGCATCGAGAAGATCCTCACCGAGAAGACCGACGCGGTGTGCGATCTGTGCACCGACGAGCGCAAGGACCAGCCGGTGCAGGGCATGCAGATCATCGACGGCATGCGCGCGAGCAGCGACGAGCCCGGCCTGTACGAAGGCGGGCGCATCCTCGATCCGAACAACGGCAAGGTCTATCGCAGCCGGATGCGCGTCATCGACGGCGGCGAGCGCCTCGAGGTGCGCGGCTTCATCGGCGCGCCGCTGTTCGGCCGCACGCAGACCTGGGTGCGCGAGCGCTGAAGCGCGCGCTACCCCGCAGCAAACCCGCAACGAGGACAGCAAGTGGACAAGTTCATCGTCAGGAAGGCAGCGGTGCTCGGCGCCGGCGTCATGGGTGCGCAGATCGCCGCGCACCTGGTGAACGCGAAAGTCGCGGTCGTGCTCTACGACCTGCCCGCGAAGGAAGGCCCGAAGAACGGCATCGCGGCGAAGGCCGTCGAGACGCTGAAGAAGCTCAATCCGGCGCCGCTCGGGCGCGCCGATCTCGCCTCCGAGGTCGAAGTCGCCAATTACGAGGACGACCTCGACCGGCTGCGCGACTGCGATCTCGTCATCGAGGCGATCGCCGAGCGGCTCGACTGGAAGCACGACCTGTACGCGAAGGTGGCGCCGGCGATCGCGCCGCACGCGATCCTCGCGACCAACACCTCGGGGCTGTCGATCGGCAGGCTCGCCGAGGGGCTGCCGGCGGAACTGCGCGCGCGCTTCTGCGGCGTGCACTTCTTCAACCCGCCGCGCTACATGCACCTGGTCGAGCTGATTCCCACGCGCGACACCGCGCCCGTGGTGGTCGACCAGCTCGAATCCTTTCTCACGACGACGCTCGGCAAGGGCTGCATTCGCGCGAAGGACACGCCGAACTTCATCGCCAACCGCATCGGCATCTTCGGCATCCTCGCCACCGTGCGCGAGGCCGAGCGCTTCGGCCTGGGCTTCGACGTCGTCGACGACCTCACCGGCTCGAAGCTCGGTCGCGCGAAGTCGGGCACCTTCCGCACGGCGGACGTCGTCGGCCTGGACACCGTCGGGCACGTGATGAAGACGATGCAGGACAACCTGCGCGACGATCCCTTCCATCCGCTGTACGAGACGCCGGCGGTGTTCTCCACGCTGATCGGTCGCGGAGCGTTCGGCCAGAAGTCGGGCGCGGGCTTCTACCGCAAGGACGGCAAGAAGATCCTGCGCTTCGATGCGGCCAGCGGCGACTACGTCGCCTCGGGCGCGAAGGCCGACGAGACCGTCGTGCGCATGCTGAAGAAGAAGACCTGGGGCGAGCGGCTCGCGCTGCTGCGCGAGTCGAAGAACCCGCAGGCGCAGTTCGTCTGGTCGCTGCTGCGCGACGGCTTCCACTACGCGGCGTGCAAGCTCGAGGAGATCGCCGACAACGCGCGCGACGTCGACCTCGCGATGCGCTTCGGCTTCGGCATGGAGCAGGGCCCCTTCGAGGTCTGGCAGCAGGCCGGCTGGACGCAGGTGGCCGAGTGGATCCGCGAGGACATCGACGCGGGCAAGGCGCTGGCGAAGGTGCCGCTTCCGGCATGGGTGTTCGCCGGCAAGGTCGCCGAGCGCGGCGGCGTGCACCAGCCCGAGGGCTCGTACTCGCCGGCGCGCGACGCCTTCGTGCCGCGCGCCGAGCAGCCGGTGTATGCGCGGCAGATCTTCCGTGCGTCGGTGGCCGGCGAGAACGCGCCCGACCCGCGCACCGCCGGAACGACGGTCTACGAGAACGACTCGATCCGGCTGTGGACGCTCGACCGCGATCCGCATCGCGAAGTGCTGATCGCGTCGATCCGCTCGAAGATGCACGCGATCGGCCCCGACGTCATCGAAGGGCTGATGCGCGGCGTCGAGCTGGCCGAGACGAAGTACCGCGGGCTGGTCGTCTGGTCGCCCGACGATCCGTTCTCGGTGGGCGCCGACCTGCAGGCGATGCTGCCGGTATTCATGAGCGGCGGCGCGAAGGCGGTCGAGCCGCTCGAGCGCCGGCTGCAGGAAGCGATGCTGCGGCTGCGCTACGCGCAGGTGCCGACGGTGGCGGCCGTCTCCGGCATGGCGCTGGGCGGCGGCTGCGAGCTGCTGCTCTACTGCGCGCGTCGCGTCGCGCACCTCGAGAGCTACATCGGCCTCGTCGAGGTCGGCGTGGGGCTCGTGCCGGGCGCGGGCGGGCTCACCTACGGCGCACGCCGCGCGGCCGAGGAGCAGCAGGCCGCGCCCGAGGCCTATACGCTGCACTTCCTGAAGAAGTACTTCACGGCCGCCGCGATGGCCGAAGTGGCGAAGTCGGCGCTCGAAGCGCAGGCCACCGGCTGGCTGCTCGACTCCGACGTCGTCGTCTTCAACCGCTACGAGCTGCTGTACGTCGCGTTGAACGAAGCGCTCGCGATGAGCGAGGCGGGCTACCGCGCGCCGCGCCGCGCGAAGTTCGCCGCGGCCGGCCGCTCGGTGCTGGCGACGATCGAGGCGCAGCTCGCGAACCTGCGCGACGGCGGCTTCGCCAGCGCGCACGACTACCACCTCGCGCGGCTGATCGCCGAGGCGATGTGCGGCGGCGACGTCGACGAGGGCACGATCGTCGACGAGGAGTGGATCCTCGGCCTGGAGCGTCGCGCGTTCGTGTCGCTGCTGAACCATCCGAAGACGCAGGAGCGCGTGATGGGGATGATGCAGACGGGCAAGCCGGTGCGGAACTGAAGAGGGTATCGAGATGAGCAAGCAGATCCAGGACGTTTTCGTCGTCGCCGCCACGCGCGCGCCGATCGGCAAGGCCCCGAAGGGCGTGTTCCGCCACACGCGGCCCGACGACCTGCTCGTGCATTCGCTGCGGTCGGCGCTGGCGCAGGTGCCTTCGCTCGACCCGGCCGCGATCGAGGACGTCATCGCCGGCTGCGCGATTCCCGAAGCGCAGCAGGGATTGAACGTCGCGCGCACGAGCGCGCTGCTCGCCGGCCTGCCCGACACGGTGGGCGGCGTCACGGTGAACCGCTTCTGCGCGTCCGGGCTGACCGCGGTGGCGATCGCCGCCGACCGCATCCGCGTCGGCGAGGCCGAGGTGATGATCGCCGCCGGCACCGAGTCGATGAGCATGGTGCCGATGATGGGCAACCGCCCGTCGATCAACCCGCGCGTATTCCTGCGCGACGAGGACGTGGGCATCGCCTACGGCATGGGCCTCACCGCCGAGAAGGTCGCGCAGCAGTGGAAGGTCTCGCGCGAGGACCAGGACGCCTTCGCGCTCGAGTCGCATCGCAGGGCGATCGCCGCGCAGCAGGCGGGCGAGTTCGCCGACGAGATCAGCCCGATCGAGATCACCGAGCGCATCGCGCATCTGGCCAGCGGCGAGCTGGAGCTGCGCGCGCGCAGCGTCGCGCAGGACGAAGGCCCGCGCGCCGACACCTCGATCGAGGCGCTCGCGAAGCTGCGCCCGGTGTTCGCCTCGCCGCGCGGCGTCGACGGCAAGCCCACCGGCATGGGCAGCGTCACCGCCGGCAACAGCTCGCAGACCTCGGACGGCTCCGGCGCGCTGATCCTGGTTTCCGAGAGCGCGCTGAAGCGCTTCTCGCTGACCCCGCTCGCGCGCTTCGTGTCGTTCTCGGTGCGCGGCGTTCCGCCGGCGATCATGGGCATCGGGCCGAAGGAGGCGATTCCGGCGGCGCTGAAGACGGCGGGCCTGTCGATCGACGACCTGGGCTGGATCGAGCTGAACGAGGCCTTCGCGGCGCAATCGCTGGCCGTCATTCGCGAACTGGGTCTCGACCCGGCGCGCGTGAACCCGCTCGGCGGCGCGATCGCGCTCGGCCATCCGCTCGGGGCGACCGGCGCGGTCCGCTCGGCCACCGTCGTGCACGGCCTGCGCCGCCGCAATCTGAAGTACGGAATGGTGACGATGTGCGTGGGCACCGGGATGGGCGCCGCGGGGATCTTCGAGCGGGTCTGATTTACGATCGGCGCTTCGC
>QEVN01000139.1 GCA_003576795.1 Burkholderiales bacterium | reverse complement strand
CTCTTCGCCGACGCGGTTGGCGTCGGGCACGCGGCAGCGCTCGAAGGCGATCTGCGCGGTGTCGGAGGCGTGCTGCCCGACTTTCTCCTCGAGCCGCGCGACGCGATAGCCCGGGGTGTCGGTGGGCACGACGAAGGCGCTGATGCCGCGCTTGCCGGCGTCGCGTTCGGTGACAGCGAAGACGATCGCCACGTCGGCGGTCCGGCCCGAGGTGATGAACTGCTTCACGCCGTCGATCACCCAGTGGTCGCCGTCGCGCACCGCGACCGTTCGCAGCGCCGCCGCGTCGGAGCCCGCCTGCGGTTCGGTCAGGCAGAAGGCGCCCAGCTTGTGCCCCGCGGCCAGCGGACGCAGCCAGCGTTCCTTCTGCTCGTCGTTGCCCCAGGCGAGCAGGATCGAGCAGGCCAGGGAGTTGACGGCGATGATCGTCGAGGTGGCGCCGTCGCCGGCGGCGATCTCCTCGAGCACGACCGACAGCGAGCGGTAATCGAGCCCGGCGCCGCCCCATCGCTCGGGAATCACGATGCCGTAGCAGCCGAGCGAAGCGAGGCCGGCGAGCGCCTGCGCGGGGAAGGTCGATTCGCGGTCCCAGCGTGCGGCGTGGGGCGCGATCTCGCCGCGCACGAATTCGCGCACGGCGTCGCGGATCATCCTCTGGTCTTCGTTCAGCAGCATGACGGCGACACCCTGCGGTTTCGTCAGCGTCGAAGGGGAGAAGTCACCAGGCGACCGTTTCGCCGCGGTAATCGAAGAAGCCGCCGCCCGGGTACGAGCGCGCATCCGCCAATACGCGCCGCAGGCCGCGGATGCTCTCCTCGCGATCGACCTCGGCGTTCGGCCCGCCCATGTCGGTGCGCACCCAGCCCGGATGCAGCGCAAGCACCCGCACGCCGCCGGGCGAAAGCTCGACGTGGGCGGCTTTCGCGAGCATGTTCTCGGCGGCCTTCGAGACGCGGTAGAGCAGGCTGTTCGGCGTGTTCGCCGCGGATACCGAGCCCATCCGGCTGGTGACGAGCGCCAGCGTTCCCTTGGCCGCTTCGAGCGGGCCGGCGAGCACGGCCAGCAGGCGCATCGGCGCGAGCACGTTCGTGTGCATGACGGCGTCGAAGTCGGCGGCCGACGGCGGATGCGCGATGCGCACCTGCCGCGGGCCGTGGATGCCGGCGTTGACGATGGCGAGATCGAGGCGGGCGCCGAGCGCGGCTTCGAGCCGCTTCGGCGCATCCTCCGCGAGCACGTCGAGCGCCAGCGCGTCGACGCCCGCGCTGCGCAGCCTCTCGCCGTCGGCGTCGGCCCGGTACGTGCCGATCACGCGCCAGCCGTCGGCCGCGTACTGCCGCGCGAACTCGAAGCCCAGGCCGCGGGACGCGCCGATGACCAGCGCGTGGGGCACGTCAGAGCATTTCGACCGCGAGCGCCGTCGCCTCGCCGCCGCCGATGCACAGCGACGCGATGCCGCGCTTGCCGCCGGTCTTGCGCAGCGCGCCGAGCAGCGTGACGACCAGGCGCGCACCCGAGGCGCCGATCGGATGCCCGAGGGCGACCGCACCGCCGTGGATGTTGACCTTGTCGTGCGGCAGCCCGTGCTCCTTCATCGCGGCCATCGTCACGACGGCGAAGGCCTCGTTGATCTCGTACAGGTCGACCGTCTTCGAGTTCCAGCCGGTCTTCTCGTACAGCCGCGCGATCGCGCCCACCGGCGCGGTGGTGAACCACTGCGGCTCCTGCGAGTGCGTCGCGTGCGCGACGATGCGCGCGATCGGCTTCGCACCCAGGCGCTTCGCGGTGGATTCGCGCATCAGCACCAGCGCCGCGGCGCCGTCGGAGATCGACGACGAGGTGGCTGCCGTGACCGTGCCTTCCTTGCGGAACGCGGGCTTCAGCGACGGGATCTTCTCGGGATTCGCCTTGAAGGGCATCTCGTCCTTCTCGATCTTCGTCTCGCCCTTGCGGCCGGCGACGGTGACCGCGGCCATTTCCCAAGCGAAGCTGCCGTCGGTGTTGGCGGCCACCGCGCGACGTGTGGACTCGATCGCGTATTCGTCCTGCTCGGCGCGGGTGAAGCTGTATTTCGAGACGCAGTCTTCGGCGAACTGGCCCATCGACTTGCCGCCGCCCACCGGCGTCTTGTCGTAGGCGTCTTCCAGGCCGTCGAGCGCCATGTGGTCGAAGACCGTGCCGTGGCCGTAGCGGTAGCCGCCGCGGCCCTTGAGCAGCAGGTACGGCGCGTTGCTCATGCTTTCCATGCCGCCGCTCAGAACGACGTCCTGGCTGCCGGCGACGAGGAGGTCGTGGCCGAGCATCAGCGCCTTCATCCCCGATCCGCAGACCTTGTTGATCGTGGTGGCGCCGGTGGACACCGGCAGCCCGGCGCCGATCGTCGCCTGGCGCGCGGGCGCCTGGCCCTGTCCGGCGGGCAGCACGCAGCCCATGATCACTTCCTGCACCTGCTCGGGCTTCAGCCCCGAGCGTTCGACGGCGGCGCGGATCGCGATCGACCCGAGCTGGTGGCCGGCCAGGCCGGAAAGTTCGCCCATCATGGCGCCGATCGGCGTGCGGGCGGCGGAAACGATGACGACGGGGTCGCTCATGGGAGAATCTCCTTCGAAAACGGAAGGGCGAACGCAGGGAGCGGACCGCCCGATACCGTAATGGTACTCAGGCGCCGATCGGCGCGCTTTGCGCGGGCGCAGTTTCGGGAACGGGATGCGGCGCGCTCCCGGACGCGACCCGATGGCGCAGCCGCAGCGACTCGGGATACGGGAACACGTCGTCGAGCTTGCCTTCGCGGATGCGTCGCTGGCGCGCCTGCCAGTATTCGGGCTCGAGCAGCTCGGCGTGGTGCTTCAGGAACGCGCGGCGGATGCGCGGATCGCCGAGCAGGAAGGTGCCGAACTCCTCGGGAAAGACGTCGTGCGGGCCGATCGAGTACCACGGCTCGGCCGACATCTCGTCCTCGGGCGTGCGCGGCGGCGGAATGCGGCGAAAATTGCAGTCGGTGAGGTAGGCGACCTCGTCGTAGTCGTAGAAGACCACGCGCCCGTGCCGCGTGACGCCGAAGTTCTTGTACAGCATGTCGCCGGGAAAGATGTTCGCCGCGACCATGTCCTTGATCGCGTCGCCGTACTCGACCACGGCCGCCTCGAGCTGCTCGTCGTCGGCGCTCTCGAGGTACAGGTTCAGCGGCACCATCCGGCGCTCGATGTACAGGTGCCGGATCAGCACCGAGTCGCCTTCCTCCTCGAGCAGCGACGGAATGTACTTGCGCAGCTCGGCGAGCAGCTGCGGGTCGATGCGGCTCTTCGGGAACGGAACGCCCGAGTACTCCCAGGTGTCGGCCATGCGCCCGACGCGGTCGTGCGACTTCACCAGCTGGTATTGCGAGCGGATGAACTCCGCCGAGATCTCCTTGTAGCGCTTGTCGCGGATCACCTTGAAAACGTACGGGAACGACGGCAGCGTGAAGACGAGCATCACCAGGCCCTTGATGCCCGGCGCGATCACGAAGTCGTCGTGCGAGTGCTTCAGGTGGTGCAGCAGGTCGCGGTAGAACAGCGTCTTGCCCTGCTTGTGGAAGCCGAGCATCGTGTACAGCTCCGACTCCGGCTTGGTCGGCATCAGCGTCGACAGGAACTGCACGTAGGCGCTCGGCACCGGCATGTCGACCATGAAGTACGCGCGCGCGAAGTTGAACAGCGGCTCGATGCGCTCGCTGCCGAAGAGGATCGCATCGAGGTACAGGCGCCCCTTCGAGTCGCGCAGGATCGGCATCGCGAAGGGCAGCAGCTCGCCGTCATTGACGAAGCGCCCGATCAGGTACGCGCCCTTGTTGCGGAAGAAGAGCGAGCGCAGCGCCTGCAGCTGGCAGTCGCTGGCCGGAACGAAGCGCGGGCCCAGCTGCTCGCGCGCGGCCTGCCCGATCAGCGCGAGGTCGCGCTCGATGTCGACGAAGGGGCAGGCCAGCCCGAGGTCGACGATCATGCGGCGTGCCGCGTTGCGCCAGCCTTCGCTGAGCGGGTAGTAGACGCGGTAGCTGGTGGGCTCGCTCTCGAGGTAGCCGGTGGACACCGCCGGCCGCACGAAGATGAAGTCGTTGTGGAAATACGAGCGGTGCAGGATCTTGCAGCACACCGAGTTGAAGAAGGTCTCGGCCAGCTCGGGCTGGAAGTGCCCGGCGAGCAGCGCGACGTACTCGCGCTTCACCTTCTGCCACAGCCGGTCGTCGACCTGGCGGTTCTGGTCGACGCCCAGGCCGAACTCCGTGCGCAGCGTCTCGACCGCCTCGCGCACGCGCGTGTCGTAGAACGCGATGCGGTCGCGGGCGAGCTTGCGGATGCCGTGCCAGTCGCCACGCTCGAAGCGCGCCTTCGCCTGCTGGGCGATGTAGCGCGACAGCGCGTAGTGGCGATCGAAGCCGGCGCGCATCGCCTGCGCGATCGCTGCCGGCCGTGCGTTGGCGTGATCGGCCGGCGCGTTCGGCGTGCGATCGGGAGTCGTTGCGCTCACGGTGCGGCCGGGCTCAGGCGGTTTCGCCGAACAGTTCGCGGCCGATCAGCATGCGGCGGATCTCCGAAGTGCCCGCGCCGATCTCGTAGAGCTTCGCGTCGCGCCACAGGCGGCCGGTGGCGTATTCGTTCACGTAGCCGTTGCCGCCCAGGCACTGGATCGCCTCGCCCGCCATCCAGGTGGCCTTCTCGGCGGAGAACAGGATCGCGCCGGCCGCGTCCTTGCGCAGGCTGCGCACGTCGACCTTGCCTTCGCGCGAGCGGTCGCACTGGCGGCCGACCTCGTAGACGTAGGCGCGCGTGGCCATCATCGTCGTGTACATGTCGGCGAGCTTGCCCTGCATCAGCTGGAACTCGCCGATCGGCTGGCCGAACTGCTTGCGCTCGTGCACGTAGGGCACGACGACGTCCATGCATGCGCTCATGATGCCCAGCGGGCCGCCGGAGAGCACGGCGCGCTCGAAGTCCAGCCCGCTCATCAGCACGTTGACGCCGCGGCCCAGGCCGCCGAGCACGTTTTCGGCGGGCACCTCGCAGTTCTCGAAGACGAGTTCGCCCGTGTGGCTGCCGCGCATGCCGAGCTTGTCGAGCTTCTGCGCGACCGAGAAGCCGGGGAAGCCCTTCTCGACGAGGAAGGCGGTCATGCCGCGCGGGCCGGCCTCGACGTCGTTCTTCGCGTAGACGACGAGCACGTCGGCGTCGGGACCGTTGGTGATCCACATCTTCGTGCCGTTGAGCACCCAGCGGTCGCCGCGGAACTCGGCGCGCAGCTTCATCGAGACGACGTCGGAGCCGGCGTTCGGCTCGGACATGGCCAGCGCTCCCACGTACTCGCCGGAGACGAGTTTCGGCAGGTACCTGCGCTTCTGTTCCTCGGTGCCGTTGCGATGGATCTGGTTCACGCACAGGTTCGAGTGCGCGCCGTACGACAGCCCGACCGAGGCCGAGGCGCGCGAGATCTCCTCCATCGCGACGATGTGCGCGAGGTAGCCGAGGTCGGCGCCGCCGTACGCCTCGGACACCGTCATGCCGAGCACGCCGAGGTCGCCGAGCTTGCGCCAGAGATCCATCGGGAACTGGTCGGTGCGGTCGATCTCGGCGGCGCGCGGCGCGATCTCCTTCGCCGTGAACTGCTGCAGCGAGTCGCGCAGCATCGCGATGTCTTCGCCGAGGTCGAACTGCAGTCCGGGGATGTTCGTCATCGTGGGGCTCTCTCTCGCATCGGATCGGGGGACGGGGAAACGCGGCGGCGGGCCGCGCCCGGGGTTCTGTGCAGCGATTGTCGCTCAGTCGACGACGCCGTCGCGGCCGCGGATCGTCATGACGGTGGCGGACATCGTCGAGACCAGCTTCTCCTGCCCGTCCTGTCCGACGGCGATCGCGTCGCCCTCGGCGACGACGATCGTGCGCCCCGCCTTGCGCACGCGCCCGACGAGCCGGAATCGTTCGCCGGCCGCCGGCGCCAGGCAGTTCAGCTTGTACTCGATCGTCAGCACGCCGGTGCCGGCGGGCATCGTGCTCAACGCGGCGTAGCCGCAGGCAGAATCGAGCGCGGCGCCGACGATGCCGGCGTGCACGAAGCCGTGCTGCTGGGCGATGTCGGGACGGAACGGGAGCGAGATCTCGACCTCGCCGGGCTCGACGCGGACCAGCTCGGCGCCGATCAGCCGCATGGCCGGCTGGCGCGCGAAGCTCCCGCGCACGCGCTGTTCGAAATCGGGGGCGGTGGTCATCCGGCCATCTTACGCACGTGCGCTGCCACCGGGGCCGGCGCTTGCCCCGCTGGGGTGTCGGCACGCGCATCTCATGCCGGGGCACGCGCTTGCCCGTCTCCTTGTCGTGCGCCGAACTACCGTTTGTAGCGTTTGCCGCTGTGGAACCGATTCCATGGCCGAAAAGGCTCGTTTTTGTAGCCCGCGAGGAGGCGGGCGGCCGCGAGGGGGCTTCGCGGCCGCGGGCGCCGCCGCTACTGGTCGGCAACGCCCGTGCGTTGCGGTGCCCGGTAGCCGGGCAGCAACCGGAGCACGCCGAGCGCGTCGAGCTGCGCGTCCGCCTGTTCGGCCCAGCCGCGATTGGCCAGCGGGCTGGCCGGGCTTGGATGGAGGATCTGCCCGATGTCGGGGTGCTGCACGCCGCCCCCCAGCACGACGCCCAGGCGCTGCGTCGCATAGCCGCCGATGCCGATCGCCCACTGCGGCTCGAGCGCCGCGAGCGCGCGGCGCAGATGCAGGTCGCAGGCGTGCTGCAGCGGCTGCAGCTCGGCGGCGGGAAGC
>QEVN01000138.1 GCA_003576795.1 Burkholderiales bacterium | reverse complement strand
CGCCGACCCGCGCGCGGAACTGCCGCACCAGCTGATGATGAGCGCGACGCCGATTCCGCGAACGCTCGCGATGACCTATTACGCCGACCTCGACGTCTCGGTGCTCGACGAGATGCCGCCGGGGCGAAAACCGGTGACCACCAAGCTCGTGTCGGCGGCGCGGCGCGACGAGGTGATCGCACGCGTACGCGCTGCCGCGCAGGCGGGCCGCCAGGTCTACTGGGTCTGCCCGCTGGTCGACGAGAGCGAGACGCTCGAGCTGCAGACGGCGATCGACACGCACGCGACGCTGGAACGCGAGCTGGCCCCGCTGCCCGTGGGGCTCGTGCACGGGCGGCTGCCGTCGTCCGCGAAGCAGGAGGTGATGGCCGCCTTCGCCGGCGGAACGCTGCCGGTGCTGGTGGCGACCACCGTCATCGAGGTCGGCGTCGACGTGCCGAACGCCTCGCTGCTGATCGTCGAGCATGCCGAGCGTTTCGGCCTGTCGCAGCTGCACCAGCTGCGCGGGCGGGTGGGGCGCGGCTCCAGCGAGAGCGTCTGCGTGCTGCTCTATCGCGAGCCGCTGTCGCCGGCCGCGCGCGAGCGGCTGAAGACGATGTACGAGACCAGCGACGGCTTCGAGATCGCGCGGCGCGACCTGCAGCAGCGCGGCCCCGGCGAGTTCCTCGGCGCGCGCCAGTCGGGCGACGCGCTGCTGCGCTTCGCGGACCTCGAGCGCGACAGCGCGCTCGTCGAGGCGGCGCGCGAGGCGGCGCTGCGCATGCTCGAGGAGAGCCCGGCGCAGGTCGAGACGCACCTGCGGCGATGGCTGGGCAGCCGCGAGGAGTTCCTGAAAGCATGACGCTTGCTATCATTTCGCCCCCATGACCCTCACCGAGCTCAAGTACATCGTCGCGCTGGCGCGCGAGCGCCATTTCGGCCGCGCCGCCGAGGCCTGCCTGGTCAGCCAGCCGACGCTCTCGGTGGCGATCAAGAAGCTCGAGGAAGAACTCGCCGTCCAGCTCTTCGAGCGCGGCGGCGTCGAGATCACCGTCACGCCGATCGGCGCGCGCATCGTCGAGCAGGCGCAGCACGTGCTCGAGCAGACCAGCGCGATCCGTGCCATCGCCGAACAGGGCCAGGATCCGCTCGCCGGGCCGCTGCGCATCGGCGTCATCTACACGATCGCGCCGTACCTGCTGCCCGAGCTGGTGCGGCGCACGATCGACGACGGCTCGCAGATGCAGCTGCTGCTGCAGGAGAACTTCACGGTGCGGCTGCTCGAGCTGCTGCGCCAGGGCGAGATCGACGTCGCGATCCTCGCCGATCCGTTTCCCGACAGCGGGCTGGTTTCGCTCGGCGTCTACGACGAGCCTTTCGTCGTCGCCGTGCCGGCCGCGCACCCGTGGGCGAAGCGCGAGGCGATCCGCTCCACCGAGCTGAAGGATCAGACGATGCTGCTGCTCGGCCACGGGCACTGCTTCCGCGATCACGTCCTCGAGGTCTGTCCGGAGCTGTCGCGCTACTCGCAGTCGAGCGTCGGCATCCACAAGACCTTCGAGGGCTCGTCGCTCGAGACGATCCGCCACATGGTCGCGTCGGGCATCGGCATCAGCGTGCTGCCGATCACCGCGTGCAACATGCCGCGCAGCGACGACGACCTGCTGCGCTACGTACCGTTCTCGGCGCCGCCGCCGATGCGTCGCGTGTCGCTCGCCTGGCGCAAGAGCTTCACGCGCCTGCCGGCCATCGAAAGGCTGCGCCAGGCGATCCTCGATTGCGAGCTGCGCGGCACGGTCAAGCTGCCGGACGAGCGCGCGGTGTCGCACTAGAACCCGGTCGCGCGCCGTCGGCCGATGCCGCCTTCCTTCCCTCGCCGGCAGTACCCCACGATCGAAGACGCGATCGGCCGCACGCCGCTGGTGCGGCTGCAGCGCGTCGGCCGCGAAGCGCTCGGCGAGCGGGGCAACGTGCTGCTCGGCAAGCTCGAGGGCAACAACCCGGCCGGTTCGGTGAAGGACCGCCCCGCGCGCGCGATGATCGAGCGCGCCGAGGCGCGCGGCGAGATCCGGCGCGGCGACACGCTGATCGAGGCGACGTCGGGCAATACCGGCATCGCGCTGGCGATGGCCGCGGCCGCGCGCGGCTACCGGATGGTGCTCGTCATGCCCGACAACCAGACCGCCGAGCGGCGAAGCGCGATGAGCGCCTACGGCGCCGAGCTGGTGCTGGTCGGTCGCGACCAGGGGATGGAGGGCGCGCGCGACCTCGCCGAGCGCATGCAGCGCGAAGGGCGCGGCCGCCTGCTCGACCAGTTCTCGAACGACGACAACTGGATGTCGCACTACGAGACCACCGGCCCGGAGATCTGGGCCGATACCGGCGGCGAGATCACGCATTTCGTTTCGGCGATGGGGACCACCGGCACCATCACCGGCGTTTCGCGCTACCTGAAGGAACGCAATCCGGACATCGTCGTCATCGGCGCCGAACCGGCGGACGGCGCTTCGATTCCGGGAATCCGCAAGTGGCCGCCGGCGTATACGCCGAAGATCTTCCGCCACGCGCGCGTCGACAGGCTCGAGTCGGTGACGCAGCCGGAGGCCGAGGAGATGGCGCGCCGGCTTGCCGCCGAAGAAGGGCTGTTCTGCGGCATCTCGACCGCCGGCGCCTGCTGCATCGCGTTGCGCGTCGCGGCGCAGCTCGAGAATGCGACGATCGTCTTCGTCGTCTGCGATCGCGGCGATCGCTACCTGTCGACCGGCGTGTTCGGGAAGGGGTAAGCCACGCGGGTCGCCCGCGTCCCTCGACAGGTCTGACCGCTTCTCTCGGGCATTGCGCTTGCGGACCGGATTCCCTCCAACGATCCATCAGCGAGGATCCGAAAATGTCCCATTCCCGATTCCACAAGAGCGCATTGGCCGCAGCGGTCCTGTCGCTCGGCTTCTCGATGGGCGCGCTCGCCCAGGGCAGCGCCGGCAGCAGCGTTTCCGGCACGACGTCGTCGGCCACCGGCCCCGCCGCCGCGAACCAGGGCAGCCCGATGTCGGATTCGATGACTTCGCAGGGCAGCCCCTCGGCTTCGAACGCCAGGGCTGCCGGCTCCGACAGGATGGCGAGGGGCGACCGCAAGTTCCTCGAGGAAGCCTACATGGGCAGCATGGCGGAGGTCCGTCTCGGCAAGCTCGCGCAGGACAAGGCATCGAGCCAGGAGGTGAAGGACTTCGGCCAGAAGATGGTCGATGACCACGGCAAGGAGATCGACAGCCTGTCGCAGATCGCCAAGGCGGAAGGCGTGAGCCTGCCGGCGCAGCTCGACAGGAAACACCAGAAGACCTACGACCGTCTGGCGAAGCTTTCGGGCGCCGAGTTCGACCGGGCATACATGAAGGAGATGACTTCCGATCACAAGAAGGACATTTCCAAGTACGAGCAGGCGGCAAAATCGGCGAAGGACGACCAGCTGAAGCAGCACGCGCAGCAGGAGGTCTCGACGCTGCAGGAACACGAGAAGCTGGCGCAGTCGACGATGGACGACGTCCGGAAGGGCTCCACCGTCGGTATGAACACCGACCGCAGCCGCTCGTCGTCGTCGCGGTCCCCGTCGCAATCCGGAACCGCGTCGCCGTCGCAATCGTCGCAGTCCTCGATGTCCACCAACCGCTGAGGACCCGCGGTCGTCGGCGGATCGGGTCGAGGCGCGCTCAGCGCGCCTCGACGAGCGCGCGCGCGAGGTCGTGCACCGCCATCGCGTAGAAGCTCGAGCGGTTGTAGCGCGTGATCACGTAGAAGTTCGTCGCGCCGAGGAAATAGCTCGTCGGCTCGTCTCCGTTCGGCAGGTCGATCAGCGCCAGCGGCAGGTCGAGCGAAACCGGCTCGACGCTCCCCACCCCGTAGTCGGCCAGCTGCTGCAGGCTGAACTGCGGCCGGATGCCCGCCTCGACCAGCGGCGACAGGCGACTCTCGCTGCCGTAGCGCGCCTGGAACACCACCGGTTCGCCGCTGCGCCATCCGTGCGCGGCCAGGAAGCTCGCCACGCTGCCGATCGCGTCGGCCGGGTTGCCGCGCAGGTCGATGTGCCCGTCGCCGTCGAGGTCGATCGCGTAGCGCCGGATGCTGCCCGGCATGAACTGGGGCAGTCCGATCGCGCCGGCGAAGGAGCCGCGCAGCGAGAAGGCGTCGAGCTGCTCGTCGCGCACGTACAGCAGGAACTGCTCGAGTTCGCCGCGGAAATAGTCGGCGCGTCGCGGATAGTCGAAGGCGAGGGTGGTCAGCGCATCGACGACGCGCACGTCGCCGGTGATGCGTCCGTACATCGTCTCGACGCCGATGATCGCGACGATGATTTCCGGCGGCACGCCGTAGCGCGCCGACGCGAGCGCGAGCCAGCCCTCGTTCTCGCTCCAGAAGCGCAGGCCTTCGCGGATGCGCACCGGATCGAGGAAGCGCGCACGGTAGCTGCGCCACGACTTGCGGAAGTCGGTGGGCGGGGGGGCGATCAGGCGCAGCACCGAGTCGTCGCGGCGTACCCGCGCGAACATCGCTTCGAGTTCGGCGGGAACGAAGCCGTGCCGCGCCACCATGTCCACGATGAAAGCGTCGACGTCGCGGCGGCCGCTATAAGCGGGTTCCGCGCGTATCGCGTTCGCGCCCGGGGCGCTCGTGGCGGTCCGCTTCGCCTGCGCGACCGCCACCGGAAGCGTGCACGGCGCGAGCATCGATCCGGCCGCCAGAGCCAGCGCAAGCGGTGCGGCAGCGGAGAAGCGATCGATCGGGGAGCGACGGCGGATACGGCTGCTGCGGCAGGTCACGGCTGGAACGCTTGCACGGCGAGGCGCAAGTTTCGCACGGCCTCCCGCCCGGGCTCCGCGACCTCGTAGCGAAGCCGCTCGTACGTGGCGACGATGCGACGCGCCTGCGTCAGCGATTCGTCGTCGAGCGCCCGCTCGATGCGCGCGAGGAAGCGCGACGGCGTCTCGTGCGCCATTCGTCCCAGGCCGATCGCCGACAGCCGCGCGCAGAACTCGTCCCAGCAGCGTTCGAGCGGCGTGCGCACGACGCGCGGGCGCAGCGTCAGCAACGCGGCGCCGACGATCATCGCGGCGAGCACGACGGCGAGCAGCGCGGCGAGCCGCGTGCCGCGCGCATCGATGCCGAGCTTCGAGAGCAGCGAGCGTTGGCGAGTACCGTCGTATTGCAGGACCCACTGGTTCCAGGCGTTGCCGATCGCCTCGAAGCCGAAGCGCGCGCGATGCAGCCAGTCGAGCGCGGATGCGCCGGCCGCGTCGCCCGCGCCGGCGGCCACTCGCCGGCCGTGCTCGATGCGCGCCGGATCGACCGCTGCGGTGGGATCCACCCGCACCCAGCCGCGCCCGGCGAGCCACACCTCGGCCCAGGCGTGGGCGTCGGCCTGGCGCACCAGCCAGTAGCCGTCGACCGGATTGCGTTCGCCGCCCTGGTAGCCGGTGACGATGCGCGCGGGAATCGCCATCGCGCGCATCAGCACGACGAATGCGCTGGCGTAGTGTTCGCAGAATCCGGCGCGGGTCTCGAACAGGAAGTCGTCGACGCCGTCGGCTCCGAGCGGCGGCGGCTCGAGCGTGTAGCGGAAAGGCTGCTGGCGAAACATCGTCAGCGCGCGGGCGACGAGCGCCTCGGGCCCGTCGCCCGAGCTGCGCCAGCTCGACGCCAGCGCGATCGTGCGCGGATCGAATCCGGCGGGCAGTGCGAGCCACGGCCGGAGGCTCTCCGCGTTCTCGTCCACGCCGACGCGGAAGCGGGTCTGCGAGACGACCCGATAGCGGATCCTTTCGTCGATCGGCGCCGACGCGACCAGTTGCAGGTCGGGCAGGCGCAGCGCCGCGCCCCGGCGCCCGGCATCGGCTTGCACCGGCATCTCCAGCGCGAACAGCCAGTCGCGGCCCGAAGGCTCCAGCGTCACCTCGTAGGAGAAGCGCTGCGACGGGTCGTCGGCGGCGTCGATGCGCGCCGCGCCCAGGCGATGCGGCGCGGCCAGTGCCCGCCAGGTTCGCCCGTCGAAATCGCCGAAGACCGGCCCGCGCCAGTACAGCAGCGCGTTCGGCGGCGTGGGACCGTCGAACTGCACGCGGAAGGCGATCGCATCGGACTCGCCGAGCTGGGCGATGTTGCCCGCCGTCATCGAGTCGGACAGCCCGGTGGTCGCGCGGCTCGCGTCGGTGCTCGTTCCCCACAGAGGCGCGCCGGCCCGCGGGAACAGCAGGAACGCGACGATCGCCAGGGGCAGCGCCTGCGCGAGCATCGACCCCACGAGTCTCGCTCGCGCCGCGATCGACGCTTCGGCGCGCCGATACTGCATCGTCAGCATCGCCGTGAGCAGTCCGTAGAGCGCGACGAAGACGACCGCGGCGGTCGCGATCGACTGCGAATGGAAGAACGCGGTCAGCAGCAGGAAGAAGCAGAGGAAGATGACGACGAAGAGGTCGCGCCGTGCCTGCATCTCCATCAGCTTCACGCCGAGGAACAGCACGAGCAGCACCACGCCCGGCTCGCGTCCGAACAGGGTTCCGTATTGCGCGTAGACCGCGGCGCAGCAGCCGATCGCGGCGACCCAGCGCACCGAGGCGCGCGGCAGCCAGCGGCCGGAGAGCACGAGCGCGAACCGCCATCCGAACAGCACCGCGAAGGCGATGCCGGCCCAGGCCGGGATGTGGGGCAGGTGCGGCAGGACCGAGGCGAGCACCGGCAGCATCAGGAACAGCGTGTCGCGTCGGTCCCGCTCCCATTGCGCGCCCAGCGCGCCGCCCAGCGCGAGCAGCGAATATCGCAGCGGACGTGCCATCGTCTACCCGCGTCCGTGTGCGCTCAGCGCGACCAGGTCGCCAGCGCCTCGAGGCAGCGCAGGCGGTG
>QEVN01000137.1 GCA_003576795.1 Burkholderiales bacterium | reverse complement strand
GGCCGCGGCTTCGACGGCGGCGACCGCATCGTCGGCGCTGGCGGCCGCGGCGCGCGTGGCCACGCTGCCGTCGAGCGGGTTGCGCCGCTCGAAGGTGGCGCCGTTGCGGGCGGCGACGGACGCGCCGCCGATGAGCATCGAGAGATCGGACATCGGGTACTCCTGCTGGCAAAAAGGGACGGGCGCGTCGGGGCGCGCGTTCGGGAGATTCGTCGTCGAGCCGCCCAGATAGGCGGCGCGGATCGCGGCCGAGCCGACCAGCTCGGCGGCGGCGCCGGCCGCGACGATGCGGCCGCGCTCGAGCACGTAGCCGCGGTCGGCGACGGCGAGCGACTTGCGCACGTTCTGCTCGACCATCAGCACCGTGGTGCCGTGGTCGGCGATGCGCCGCGCGATCGCGAGCAGCTCGTCGACCATCTTCGGCGCCAGGCCGAGCGAGGGCTCGTCGAGCATCAGCAGGCGCGGCGCGCTCATCATCGCGCGCGCCACCGCCACCATCTGCTGCTCGCCGCCGCTCATCGTTCCGGCCAGTTGCCCGGCGCGCTCGGCCAGGCGCGGGAAGTCGGCGAAGGCCTGCTCGAGGCGCCGCGCGCGCTCGGCCGGCGAAACGAGCCAGCCGCCCAGTTCGAGGTTCTCGCGCACCGTCATCTGCGCGAAGAGCTGGCGGCCCTCGGCGACGAGCGAGATGCCGCGCGCGACGATCGCGTTGGCGCGGCCGTCGGCGGGCAGCTCCCGGCCGTCGAGTTGCACCGTGCCGCTGCGCGGGAGAAGGCCGGCGATCGCCTTCAGCAGCGTCGTCTTGCCCGCGCCGTTGGGGCCGAGGATCACCGTCACGCCGGGCAGCGCCTGCAGCGAGAGCTCGCGCACGACGAGGAAGCCGCCGTAGCCTGCGCTCAACGCGTTCACGTCGAGACGCGCGGGGGCAGCGCCGCTCGTCGCGCTTCGGTCGGCCGCAGGCCTCTCGCGTTTCCGGGATCGAGCGGCGTCCTGCATCTCGCGCCTCATCCGACCGGCTCGGCGATCTCGTCGCCGAGATAGGCCTCGACGACCTGCGCGTCCTGCACGACGCGCGCCGGCGTGTCGTCGGCGATCTTGCGGCCCTGGTGCAGCACGATCACGCGCTCGACGTAGCGCATCAGCGTCGTCACCGCGTGCTCGATCCAGATCACGGTGAGCCCGAGGTCGTCGCGCAGCGCGCGGATGCGCTGCGCCATCGCTTCGACCTCGGCTTCGGTGAGTCCGGCGGCCACCTCGTCGAGCAGCAGCACGTTCGGCCGCGTGGCGAGGGCCATGCCGATCTCGAGCAGCCGCTGCTGCGACGGCGTGATCTGCGCCGCGGGCAGCCCGGCGTGCTGCGCCAGGCCGATCAGCCGCAGGACGCTGTCCGCGTCGCGCAGCGCGGCCGGCGCGCTGCGGCGACGGCCGGCGAACTGCAGGCCGAAATCGACGTTGCGCATCACGCTCAGCTCGCCGAACACGCGCGGCGTCTGGAACGTGCGCGCGATGCCGTGCGCGGCGAAGCGGTGCGGCGCCGCGCCGGTGAGATCTTCGCCGTCGACGAGCAGCCGGCCGGCGCTGGGTGCGAGCACGCCCGAGATCGCGTTGAAGAAGGTGGTCTTGCCGGCGCCGTTCGGCCCGATGATGCCGACCAGCTCGCCCGCCGCGAAGCGCGCGTCGACCGCGTCGACGGCGACCAGGCCGCCGAAGCGGACCGTCACCGAGCGGGCTTCGAGCCGCACGCCCGCTTCAGTCATGCGGCGCCTCCGCGGAAGTCGCCGCCTCGCCCCGCTTCCCCCGTCGCCCGAGCGACGCGAGTCCGTCCGGCAGGTAGAGCACGCACAGGATCAGCAGCAGCCCGAGCGTCATCATGTAGACCTGCGGCAGCTGCAGCCGCAGCGTCTCGGCGAGCACGCTGAAGACGATCGCCGCGGCCACCGGCCCCCACAGGCTGGCGGCGCCGCCCACCAGCGCGATCAGCACGGTCTGGAAGCCGATGAAGGGGTTGAACACCGTGGTCGGGTCGATGTAGGTCCAGCGAACGCTCATCGCCGCGCCCACCGCGCCGGCGAAGGCCGCCGTGACCGCGAAGCCGATCACCTTCACGCGCCGCGTATCGACGCCGAGCGTCTGCGCGCGCTGCTCGTCGCCGCCGATGCCGGTCATCGCCAGCCCGAGCCGGCTCGCGCGCACGAGCATCGCCGCGAGCACCGCGCCGACCGCGATCGCGAGCACCGTGTAGTAGACCGTCGTCGGTTCGGGAACGACGACGAGCACGCGCCCCACCGTGCCGGCGAGGCTCTTCTCGGCGAGCGTGATCGAATGCCGGATCAGCTCGGTCATGCCGAAGGTGAGCACGGCGAAATAGGTGCCGCGCAGGTGCAGCACGGCGCTGCCCATGACGACCGCCACCACCACCGCGAGCGCGGCGCCGAGCCCGATCGCCGCGACCCAGGGCAGGTCGGCGAGCACGAAAGCGCTCGTGTAGGCGCCCACGCCGAAGAAGGCCGAGGTGGCGAGCGACAGGTAGCGCGTCGCGCCGCAGAACAGCTCGACGCGATCGCGACGTACATCAGGCAGCTGAGCGCCATCTACAGCGCGAAATCGCTGGCGAAGAAGGGCAGCGTCGCGGCGATCGCCGCCAGCGCGGCGAGCACCAGCGCGTCGCGGCGCGAGCCGCGCTGCGCCTTCGGGACGGGCGCGTTCACGAGCGGAACAGCCCTTGCGGCTTCCACAGCAGCACTCCGATGAAGATGCCGTAGGACAGCAGCGGCTTGATCGACGGGCTCCAGAAATGCATGCCCAGCGCCTCGACGACCCCGAGCGCCAGGCCCGCGACCAGGCTGCCCGTCATGCTGCCGAAGCCGCCCAGCGTGATGACGATCAGCGCCGTCACCGTGTACGGCTCGCCGATCGACGGCGAGATCGCGTAGGTCATCGACAGCAGGCTTCCGGCGAGGCCCGACAGCCCCAGTCCGACGCCGAACATCAGCGGATGCAGCTTCGCCGTGTCGATACCGACCAGCAGGGCCCCTACCGGCGACTGCATCAGCGCGCGCACGCCCTTGCCGAGCAGCGTCGTGCGCAGCAGCACGATCAGCGCGAGGCTCGCGACCAGCGCGGCCGCCAGCAGCACCAGCTTGTTCGCCGCGAATCGCGCGCCGCCCAGCATGACGGGGTCGGTCAGGTAGTCGTAGCCGCGCAGCTCGCCGCCCCAGACCAGCGAGGCGAAGTTCTGCACGAGGAACATCAGCCCGAAGGCCACCAGCAGCCCGCGCGCCTCGAAGACGTCGACGTTCGGCGAGATGCGCGCGAGCCTGGCGAAGCACAGCCGGTGCACGACGATGCCGGCGAGCATCAGCGCGACGAAGGCCACCGGCGCCATGGCGAGCGGCGAGATTCCGAACCGCGTGTGCGCGAACCAGGTGGCGAAGGCGCCCAGCATCAGGAACTCGCCGTGCGCGATGTTCAGGATGCGCATCAGCCCGTACTGCAGGTTCAGCCCGAGCGCGACGAGCGCGTAGACGCCTCCGGTGATCAGGCCGGAGGCGACCAGCTCGAGCCAGGCGGTCGGCGACATCCGCGGCCTCGGCCTGCCTTGCGCGCGCGAGCGTTCAGGCCCAGCCCGGCTTGGGCGTCTGCAGCTTGGAGGTCGCCATCGACTGCGGCCAGACCACCTCGAACTCGCCGTTCTGCCATTGGCCGACGCTGCCCGGCGTGGCGACGTTCTCGCTGCCGTCGAAGCGCACCTTGCCGATGATCGTCGGGTGCTCGTTCTTCGCGATGTAGTCGCGCAGCGCCTTGCGGTCGAGCCCGGCGTTCGCCACCGCCTGCGTCAGCACTTCCATCGCCGCCCACGAGTGCCCGCTCGCCCAGCGGTCGGGCTCCTTGCCGAATTTCGCCTTGTGCGCGTCGAAATACGCCTTCGCGCCCGCGCTCGTCTTCGGGTTCCACGAGCCCATGCCGGAGACGCCCTCGATGCCGGCGCCGATCACGCTCCTGTAGACCGGGAACGCGGTGCCCACCGACGCGTAGAAGATCTTCGGGTTGAAGCCGATCTCCTTCGACTGCTTGCTCGCCAGGATGGTGTCGGGCGGGTAGGTGATGCCGATGAAGGCGTCGGGGTTCTGGTCCTTGATGGTGCGCAGCGTGGGCGCCAGATCCTTCACGCCGAGCGGATAGCCCTTGCGCTCGACGACCTGGATGCTCGTCTTCTTCAGCGCGGCGTTCAGCGCGGCGAAGTTCTCCAGCCCGAACAGGTCGTCCATGTAGAGGATCGCGATCGTCTTCGTGTCGTGCGCGACCAGCATGTCGACCAGCGCCTGCATCATCCGGTCGGGCTGCTGCAGGAACGAGAAGAAGTACGGCAGGTGCATGTCGATCAGCTTGCGCGACAGGGCGGTGGGCGCGAGCATCGGGTAGCCGTGCCGGTTCGCCAGCGGCGCGAGCGCGAAGTTCGCGTTCGAGCCCCACGGCGGCAGGATGAGGTCGACCTTGTCGCTGCCCATCAGCTTCTCGAAGCTGCGGATGCAGGTCTCGATCTCGCTGCGGTCGTCCAGGCCGATCAGCTCCACTTTCCGGCGCTTGCCCTGCACGTCCAGTCCGCCGGCGGCGTTCTGCTGGTCGGCCCACAGCAGGAAGTTCGGTTCCTGCGTCACCTGCGCACCGGCGGCCCAGGGGCCGGTGCGCGCGATCGCGTAGCCGACGCGGACCGGGCGATCCTGCGCGCGTGCAATGGCGGGCATCGCCAGACCGGCGGCGCCGGCGCCGAGCGCCTGCAACGTGGTGCGGCGAGTGGCCGACTTCGGGCTGCTCATCGTGGTCTCCTTCTCCGTTTTCCGCGGGTGCGGGCGTGCCCCGGGATTTGCGGCCCATCATAGGTCGCGCTCCGGAGCGGCGCTGCTCCCTGCGTACCGCGACGCTTGACGATTTGTGCACATCCGCGCGGCGAGGCGATGCGCGCCGCCGGACATCGCTCCGCGTACTGCCGCTACGGGTACTATCTGGCAGCGCGATGCGCATCCCGGAGGACAAGCCGATGCCCTCGTTCAAGCCGACGATGAGCACCGATCACGTGGCACCCGCCGAGCGCGCTCCGTACTGGCGCGACTGGATCGACCGCCTGTTCTGCGGGTTGCAGTCCGATCTGTACGGCGACCGGGACTTCGACGGCCACATGGCCACCGAGCAGGCGGGCGAGGTCGTGCTCACGCGGCTCGAGGGCAACCGCCACCGCGTGATGAAGAACGACCGGCAGGTGCGCGGCAGCGAGGTCGGCTACCTGAAGATCGTCGCGCCGTACCGCGGCAGCGCGGGCGTGGAGCAGAGCGGCCGGCAGGTATGGGTATCGCCGGGCGAATGGAGCCTGTACGACACCACCGACGTCTACCAGGTGGCCAATCCGACGCGCGTGGAGCACCTGATCGTGATGGTGCCGAAGGCCTCGCTCGCCGATCGCGACTTTCCGCTGCACGAGCTGACGGCCCGCCGCCTGGGAGCAGGCGGGGGCATCTCGCGGCTCGCCCTGCAGGCGATGCGCGGCGCCTGGTACGAGCTGCCGTCGATCGCGCCCGACGCGGCGCGCGGCCTGGGCGAGACGATCGTGCAGCTGATCCGCCTGTCGCTGCTCGAGCTGGCCGGCGGTGCGAGCGCGCCCACGCAGCGCGAGTCGCTGCGCGAGCGGATCAAGGAACTGGTCGAGCGACGGCTGGGCGATCCGTCGCTGAGCGTCGACGCGATCGCCGTCGCGCTGAACTGCAGCCGGCGCCAGCTGTACAACGCCTTCGGCGACGAACCCGACGGCGTGGCCGGCTACGTGCTCGCCCGTCGCCTGGAGGCGTGCCGGCGCGATCTCGCCGACCCGGCGCAGCAGGGGCGCTCGATCACCGAGATCGCGCTCGATCGCGGCTTCAACCACCCGGCGCACTTCAGCCGCACGTTCAAGGCGCGTTTCGGCATCACGCCGAGCGAGGCGCGCAGGCCGCGTGTGGCGGTCGCGTGAAGCAGCGGCGTCGCGGTCGCTTCGCTTCGCCTTCTCCAGTTCCTACTTCACCGTCACCACGCTGACCGGTCCGCTGCGCCTGGGCACGCTGATCCCCACGTCGCCGCCGCGGCGCGCGAGCAGCAGGTCGACGCTGGCCTCGCCGATGCGCAGGTTGCGGATGTGCATGTGCCGCATGAACGCGGGCAGCACCGGGTCGGAGAACTTCACGGTGGCGGTCGGCCCGCGCACCTCCAGGCCCAGACAGGCCTGCAGGCAGAGGAATACCGCGCCGGCGGCCCAGGCCTGCGGCGAGCAGGCGACCGGATAGAGCGTGGGCGCTTCCCCGGGCCTGCGCCGAAAGCCGCAGAACAGCTCGGGCAGGCGGTGCATCTCGACGAACTGCGCGGCGGCGAACAGTCCTTCGAGCACGCGCAGCGCGGCGTCCTTCAGTCCGTAGAGCGCGAAGCCGGCCGCGATGAGCGCGTTGTCGTGCGGCCAGACCGATCCGTTGTGGTACGACATCGGGTTGTAGCCCTTCTCGGCGCTGCCGATCGTGCGGATGCCCCAGCCCGAGAAGCTCTCGTCGGCGGTCAGCGTGCGCGCGATGCGCTCGGCGTGCTCGCGCAGCGCGATGCCGGTGAACAGGCACTGGCCGGCATTCGACGAGACGACGCGGCAGGGGCGCTTGTCGCCGTCGAGCGCCATCGCGTAGGTGCCCAGTTCCTCGCACCAGAAGGTCCGCGCGAAACGGTCGCGCAGTTGCGCCGCCGCGCGCTCGAGCGACTGCGCGCGTTCGTGCCCGCCGAGCAGCCGCGACAGGCGCGCGCCGGCGAGCTTCGCCGCGTAGACGTAGCCCTGCATCTCGCACAGCGCGATCGGACCTTCGGCCTGCGATCCGTCGGCGTGGAAGATCGCGTCGTGCGAGTCCTTCCAGCCCTGGTTGCGCAGCCCGGTCGCCGAGCGGCGCGCGTATTCGTAGAAGCCGTCGCCGTCGACGTCGCCGTAGCGGTCGATCCAGTCGAGCGCGCGATCGACGTGCGGCCACAGCGTGCAGACGAAGTCGATGTCGGCGGTGCGGCGGTAATAGGCGTCGGCGAGCACGACGAAAAGCGGCGTCGCATCGATCGAGCCGTAGTAGCAGCCGAAGGGCACTTCGCCGAGCGCCGCCATCTCGCCGCCGCGCGTCTCATGCAGGATCTTGCCCGGCTGCGCGTCGCGCTCCGGGTTGTCCGTGTCGGCCTGCATGGCGGCCAGGTACGACAGCACGCCGCGCGCGAGCGCCGGGTTCATCCACAGGAACTCGAGCGCGGTGACGATGCCGTCGCGCCCGAACACCGTGCTGTACCAGGGCACGCCCGCGTACGGATAGGGGCCGTGCGGCGTGGACGTGCACAGCAGGTGCAGGTCGGCGAGCGAGCGGTCGAGCCAGTCGTCGAACTGCGCGTTCGAGCTGTCGATCTTCGGGTCGCTGGCGCGGTTGCGGGCGACGGCCTGCGCGACGCGATCGGCGGCCGCCTGGTACCCGGGCTGGGGCTCGCTGCGCTTTCCTTCGGCGCTCTCGCGCTGCGTGCGTCGCGCCGGACCGTTCGCCCGGCCGCGACGTCCCGCCGTGCCGGATTCGTCGATCTCGCAGGCGATCGCCCACGAGAAGTTCGCCTCGTCGTGCGCGCCGAGCCGGAGGTGGAAGGTGGCCAGCGTGCCGTTCCAGTCGGGTGCCGCATCGAGCACGACGCGCGTGCGCCGCGTGCGCCCGTCGCGCCCTTCGTAGCCGAGCGTCAGTTCGCGCGCCTGCGCGCGCGGCTCGAGCAGGCGGCCGCGCTGCGCGCGCGGCATGCCGCGCACCTCGAACAAGTCGGCGAAATCGGCGTCGAACTGCACGGTGAAGTCGAATTCGATCGTGGCCAGCGAGTAGTTGTGCAGCCGCAGCCGCTCGTGGCAGGCGTCGTCGAGCAGCACTTTCGAGCGGAACAGATGCAGCGCACCGCGGGCGATCGCCTGCCCGCCGTCGCGCCGCGTGTCCGCGTTCATCAGGTCGACGCGGAACAGCGTGTTGTCCTGCTTGACCATCGATTCGAGCAGCAGCGGACGCTTGCCCTCGAGCCGCAGCGCCAGGCGCGACAGGAAGCGCGTATCGGCGTGGTACAGGCCCAGCTCGCCCGAGCCGAGCGGGTCGATGTCGCCGAAGCGGTCGAACACCGCGAAGCTGTCGCCGTGCTTGAGCACCCGCGTGCGGTCGTCCAGGCGCGACGAGCCCGCGCGGATGTAGTACTGGTCGCGGATCAGGATCGCTTCGTCGGGCATCGCGGGATCAGGCGGTCGAGGCGTGCGGCATCGGCTCGGCCAGGCGCTCGTACAGGTGCAGGTAGTCGCGTGCCATCCGCTGCACGGTGAAGCGACGCTCGAAAGTCTCGCGGCAGCGCGCGCGGCTGAGCGAGCCGACACCCTGCACGGCCGCGATCGCATCCTCGCGCCGCTCGACGACGAAGCCGGTGGCGCCGTGCTCGATCACTTCGGGCACCGAGCCGTTGCGGTAGGCGATCACCGGCGTACCGCAGGCCATCGCCTCGATCATCACCAGCCCGAAAGGTTCGGGCCAGTCGATCGGGAACAGCAGCGCGCGCGCGTTGCCGAGGAAATCGGACTTCTCCTCGTCGCCGATCTCGCCGATGTACTCGACGCCGGGCGCATCGAGCAGCGGCTCGATGACGTTCTCGAAGTACTCGCGATCCGCGCGGTCCACCTTGGCGGCGATGCGCAGCGGCAGGCCCGCCCGCGCGGCGATGTCGATCGCGCGGTCCACCCGCTTCTCCGGCGAGATCCGCCCGAGGAAGGCGAGGTAGTCGCCGCGATCGGGGTGGAAGCGGTAGCGCTCGGGCGGCAGGCCGTGGGGGACGATGGCCTGCCAGTTCAGCGCGGGAAGCGGCGTGCGCTGCGATCGGGAGATCGACACCAGCGGCATGTCGCGGTACTCGTTGAACAGCGGGTGCAGCTCGGGAAGGTCGAGCCGCCCGTGCAGCGTCCCCACGTGCGGAATCGGGCGCGCGCGCGCGAACGGGAAATGCAGGTACTCGACGTGGAAGTGGACGATGTCGAAGGACGCAGCCCGCTGGAACACGCGCTCGAGCATCAGCACGTGGTGCGACAGCGGATCGAGGCAGGCGGTGTCCAGCCGCAGCGAGCGCCGGCAGCCGGGAACGAGCCGCGCGCGGGTGGACGAGTCGCCGCTGGCGTACAGCGTCACCTCGTGGCCCTGCCGCACCAGCTCTTCCGTCAGGTACGAAACCACCCGCTCGGTGCCGCCGTAGCGATGCGGCGGAACGCTCTCGTGCAGCGGGGCGACTTGCGCGATTCTCATATCCCTCCCGGGGAAAGGCGGAGAATGCCGGCGCAAACGTGACGCCCGGCGACGGCCGGTTTCGGAGGACGACGCGCATATCCCTCCCGGGGAAAGGCGGAGAATGCCGGCGCAAACGTGACGCCCGGCGACGGCCGGTTTCGGAGGACGACGCGCATGTCAGAGTCGCAAGAGTCGCAAGAGTCGCAGGAGGAGGCGAACGCCGATTCCCTGCACGGGTTGCGCGACGCGTTGCGCCGCTTCGCGCACGAGCGCGACTGGGAGCGCTTCCATTCGCCGAAGAACCTGGCGAGCGCGCTGATCGTCGAGGCGGGCGAACTGCTCGAGCCCTTCCAGTGGATGGGCGAGGACGAATCGCGGCGGCTGCCGGAAGTCGAGCGCGAGCGGGTAGGCGAGGAACTGGCCGACGTGCTGCTCTACCTCGTGCGGCTGGCCGACGTGCTCGGCATCGACCTGCACGCGGCGGCGCTGCGCAAGATCGGGATCAACGCGCGGAAGTATCCGGTGGAACTGGCACGGGGGAACGCGCGCAAGCGGGCGCTGCCGTAGGGGGCGCGTCAAACGCCGTCGCCCGGCGCGTGAGCGTGTGGGCGTGCGGCGGAAAGCAGCATTTCCGCCTCCGAAGCGGTTTACGCAGACGGAAGTGCTGCGTCAGGCAGCGCGGTGCGCGAGCGCTTCGTCGACGATTCCGCGCAGCCGCCGCCAGTGCGAACCCTCCCAGAACACGCGTCCGCACGCGTCGCAGCTACTGAAGCGCTCGTGGTGGGCGCGCACGGAGGGCGGCAGCC
>QEVN01000136.1 GCA_003576795.1 Burkholderiales bacterium | reverse complement strand
CGGCGGCAGCGGCGTGATGGAGGACGGGCCGTTCCCGCGCCTGTTCCGCGAGTCGCCGGTCAACGCGATCTGGGAAGGCAGCGGCAACGTGCAGTGCCTCGACGTGCTGCGCGCGATGCAGAAGACGCCGGAGACGGTCGAGGCGTTCTTCGCCGAGGTGGCGAAGGCGAAGGGCGCGAACGAGACGCTCGATTGCTACGTCGGCGCGCTGCGTCGCGAGTTCGCCGATCGCGGCGACCTCGAGTATCGGGCGCGCGACGTGGTCGACCGCATGGCGCTCGCGCTCCAGGCGGCGCTGCTCGTGCAGCACGCGCCGCCGATGATCGCCGACGCCTTCTGCGCGTCGAGGCTCGCCGCCTCGGGGCACCACAACTACGGCGTGCTGCCGCGGGGCGTGGACTGCGCGGCGATCATCGAACGGGCGACGCCGCGCGCGTAGGCGGGCGCAGGGACGCTCGGGCCGCCGCTCGGTTCGCCGCGCCGGCCGCCGCTCAGGTCGTCGATACCGCCGCGGCCCGGGCGATCCGCTGCTCGATGTGCGCGAGCGCCGCCTCGACCTGGTCGACGAGGATCACGCACAGCTCGCCGGGCGCCAGCGCATCGAGCGCCGCATCGATCGCGACGAATTCACCGCGAATGGCGCGTACGGCCGAGGTGCGGCGCGCGCCTTCGAGGCCTTCGCGCAGCAGCGCGACCACCTCGCCGTCGGCGCGGCCGCGCTGGCACTGGTCTTCGTAGAGGATCACCTCGTCGAAGGCTTCGCCGAGCAGCCGCGTCTGCGCGCGCAGGTCTTCGTCGCGACGATCGCCGGCGCCGCTGATGACGATCGAGCGGCGCGTGGCCGGCATCGATTCGACCGCCTGCACGAGCGCGGCGATGGCGTCGACGTTGTGGCCGTAGTCGGCGATCACGGTCGCTCCCGCATGCTCGAAGACGTTGAAGCGTCCCGGGGCCGTTCGCGCATCGGGCACGAAGCGGCGAAGCGCCGCGCGCACGGCATTCCAGTCGAGATCGAGCGCCCAGGCCGCGCCGATCGCGGCCATCGCGTTCTGCACCTGGAAGCCGATCGTGCCGCCGCGCGTGAGCGCCACCTCGCGCAGCGCGATGCGCTGCTCCGTGCCGCGATGCGCGCAGACGATCTCGTCGCCGTCGACGTGAACGACGCGTCCGCCCTGCGCGCGATGCGCGGCGATCACCGGGTTCGTCGCCTCGCGCGCGAAGAAGACGACCGACCCGGGGCATGACTGCGCCATCGCGGCCACCCGCTCGTCGTCGGCATTGAGCACGGCGAAGCCGTCGATCGACACGTTCTGGACGACGACGCGCTTGACCTCGGCGAGCGTGTCGACGTCGTCGATGTGGTTCATGCCGAGATGGTCGCCCTCGCCGATGTTCGTCACGACGGCGACGCGACAGCGGTCGAAGCCCAGCCCTTCGCGCAGCAGCCCGCCGCGCGCCGTCTCGAACACGGCGGCATCGACGTGCGGATGCAGCAGCACGTTGCGCGCGCTCTTCGGGCCGCTGCAGTCGCCGTCGTCGATGCGCCTGCCGTTCACGTAGACGCCGTCGGTGGTGGTCATGCCGACCCGCGCGCCGGTCTCGGCGAGCAGTTGCGCGATCAGGCGCACGGTGGTCGTCTTGCCGTTCGTGCCGGTGACGGCGACGACCTCGACGATGCCGCCGCCCTGCTCCTCGAGCGGGCGCGAGATGTTCTCGCAGACGACGTCGACGCCGCAGATGTCCAGCCCCACCGTGCGCGCCGCCTCGATCGCCCGCGCCGCCACCTCGGGGTGCACGTCGTCGGTGACGTCGGTGGCGCTGCCGCCGGTGCTCAGGTTGGCGTTGTGCCGCAGCACGACGCGAACGCCCGGCGCCGGCACCGATTCGGGAGACAGGCCCAGGCCGGCCAGCCGCGCGCCGGCGACCGCATCGAGCGTGACGCGGGTGAGGGCGGTCGCGTGTCCTTCGCTGCGCCGCGGATCGCGGTTGATCTCGTCGACGAGCTCGCGGATCGTGTGCACGCCGTCGCCCAGTACGGCGGGCGGATCGCGGCGCGCGGCGGCGACCAGCTGGCCGCCGACCACGAGCAGCCGGAAGTCGCTCCCTGGAATGTAGCGTTCGACGAGAATGTCGCGTTCGTACTCGCGGGCGCCGGCCCACGCCGCTTCCAGCTGCTCGCGCGTGCGCACGTTCACCGTCACGCCCTTGCCCTGGTTGCCGTCGCGCGGTTTCACCACCACTGCGCCGCCCAAGCGCTGCATCGCTGCCCAGGCGTCTTCGATCGTCTCGACCGGCACGCCGTCGGGCACCGGAATTCCCGAGTCGGACAGCAGCTGCTTGGTCAGCTCCTTGTCCTGCGCGATCTGCTCGGCGATCGCGCTCGTCGCATCGATCTCGGCGGCCTGGATTCGCCGCTGCCGGCTGCCCCAGCCCAGCTGCACGAGGCTGCCCGTGGTCAGCCGGCGGTACGGAATGCCGCGCGTGCGCGCGGCCTGCACGATTTCGCCGGTGCTCGGCCCGAGGCGTTCGTCCTCGTCGATCGCGCGCAGCCGCGCGACGGCGGCGGCCATGTCGAAGGGCGCATCGCCCCGGGCGGCGTCGACCAGCGCTTCGGCCAGCTCGAAGGCGAGCCGTCCGACCGCTTCCTCGCTGTACTCGACGACCACCTGGTAGACGCCGGCCTCGGAAGTCTCGACAGTGCGCGCGAAGGAGATCGGGCAGCCGGCGCGCGACTGCAGCGCGAAGGCGGCCGCGCCGAGCGCGTGCGCCATCGAGCGCGGCGTGCCCGCGCCGTTGGGCAGGCGCACGAGATCGGGACAACGCTGGCGCAACCGTTCGGCGAAACCCGGGGTTGCCGCCTGTTCGCGTTCGGGTTCGTCGCAGCGAACGATCGCCTCGATCGCGCGGGCGCGGGTCCATCGGTTGGGGCCGCGCAGCGCGCGGATGCGTTCGACTTGCATGGAGCTTCCAGGCGGGCAGGCACGGCGGCGATCTCCGTCGCCGCCGGGGCTGCGCGCGGTTTCAGGCCGTTGCGTCGACGACCACGGGAATCGGACGTGCGAGCGTGGCGAGCCGTTCGGCGATGCGCTGCGCGGACGCGCCGGCCGCCCACGCGGCCGCGATCGCGGGCAGCAGGTCTTCGAGCGATTCGGTGCCGAAGAGGGCGCCGAAGACGTCGTCGTCGCCCACGTACTCCACGCTGCTGGCGGCGCGCAGTGCGATGCGGCCCTGCTCGATGCGCACCGCGCGCCCGCCTTCGCGCACGTGCGCTTCGATGCACGCATCGCCGCGCGGCGTGCAGGCGTAGAAGACGGTCTCGCCGTCGCACAGCGCGGCCATGCCGGCGATCGTCGGATCGGCCGCGTCGAGCACTGCCGCGCCGCCCTCGAGCACGACGTCGATCTGCGTGCGCAGCACCGCGTACATCTGCTCGGGCGTGAGCACGTCGAACTCGCGGATCTGCGCATTGCGCTCGAGCGAAGCGACGACGCCGACGCTGCAGCGATCGTAGGCGAGCCCCTCGGAGACGATCGCGCGGGCGCCGTTCTCGACGACCGCGCAGTCGACGAAGCGGTTCGTCAGCAGCCTGCGGCCCTCGGCCCAGTGCGCCGCATCGCCCTCGAAGATGCGGCGCCCTTCGACGAACAGGCCGTCGGCGTTCGCCAGCCCGATGCGCCGGTCGCCGCCGCGCAGCAGCGCCGCGGTGAGCGCCGCGATGCGCGCGCCGCTGCGGGTGCCGGCGACGCCGACGATCGGGATGCGGCCGTCCGCGCCTTCGGGGAAGAGGTGGTCGACGATCGCTTCGCCGACCGGACGGGGTTGTCCGACAGCGGGTCTCAGGTGCATCAGCAGGCCCGGCCCGGCGTTGACCTCGACGATGGCGCCGCGCTGCTCGCCGAGCGGACGGGAGATGTCCTCGGCGACCAGGTCGATGCCGGCGATGTCCAGGCCGACGACGTCGGCGGCCAGCGCCGCCATCGCGGCGACTTCGGGATGCAACTCGTCGGTGACGTCGATCGAGACGTTGCCGTTGCGCTGGATCAGCAGCCGCGTGCCGGCGGGCGGGATCGAGTCGGCATCGAAGCCCTGGCGGGCGAGTTCGATGCGTGCCGAGGAGTCGATGCGTACGAAGTTCAGCGGGCAGTCTTCGGTGCTGCCGCGCAGCGGGTGGCTGTTCAATTGCAGGTCGATCAGCTCGCTGACCGTGGAGCGGCCGTCGCCGACGACGTGCGCCGGTTCTCCGCGCGTGGCGGCCGCGACCTTTCCGCCGACGACGAGCAGCCGATGCTCGTTGCCGTGGACGAAGCGCTCGACGATGACGCCGCTGCCTTCCTCGCGCGCCACCTGCCACGCGGCGAGGACTTCGTCGCGGCTGACGAGATTGGTGAAGACGCCGCGGCCGTGATTGCCGTCGGAGGGCTTGACGACCACCGGCAACCCCACCTCGAGCGCGGCTGCCCAGGCGTCTTCGGCGTCGGCCACCGGCCGGCCTTCGGGAACCGGAACGCCGCACGAGTGCAGCAGCTCCTTGGTGAGGTCCTTGTCGCGCGAAATGCCTTCGGCGATGGCGCTCGTACGGTCGGTTTCGGCTGTCCAGATCCGGTGCTGCGCCGATCCGTAGCCGAGCTGTACCAGGTTGCCGTCGTTCAGCCGCACGAAGGGGATCGAGCGGTCGTCGGCGGCGAGCACGATCGACTCGGTGCTCGGGCCCAGGTAGTGCTCGTCGTTCAGGGCGCGCAGCTCGGCAACGGTGCCCGCCACGTCGAAGGGACGATCCTCGATCGCGGCCATGACGAGGTCGCGCGCGGCCGTCAGCGCGGCTCTTGCGGTTTCCTCCTGGAACGCGCGGACGACGACGCGATAGACGCCGGGGGTGGACGTTTCGCGGGCGCGGCCGAAGCCGGCATAGGGTGCACCGGCGAGCGCCTGCAGCTCGACGCAGACGTGCTCGAGGATATGCGCCGGCCAGGTGCCTTCCTTCAGCCGCCGCAGGAACCCGCCGCGTTCGCCGTAGCTGCAGCGATGCTCGATGAGCCCCGGCAGCCATTGCTCGAGCCTTTCCGGCAGCCCCGGAATGCGGTTCGACGGGTAGTCCTCGAGACCGCCGATATCGACGACGGCCTCGAGCACGGGGCGGTAGGTCCAGCGGCCCGGCCCCCGGATGCAGTGCACCTCGACGATTTCGATGTCGAGGCGGGGGTCGGAGAGGGCCTGCGGGCGCGGAGCGAGCATGAAGGGATCCGGGGAAAGGGTACGGCTTACAACGCGGCAGCGTAATTCCGGTTGACGACCAAGCACGTACCGCGCCCGATTGCCATACGGGACGACCCGTAGTCCCGGAATCGGATGCAGTAAGCTACGTCGTTTCGATGAGCACCATTCCGTCCGCGCATCTCCTGCCCGCCGCAGATCCGGCCGTGGATCTTTTTCCCGCGGAATGGCGACGCGAGATCGGGGTGCAGGCGCCCGAAGCGGCGCCGCTCGCGATTCTAGGCTGGGCGGAGCTGGATCTCGATGCCCGGCTGCAGTTCCGCCGCGGCCTCCTCGCCCTGACCCCTACGCACGTGTGGTTTTTCGCCGCGGGCGGAGACGAGCCCGCGTCCTATCCCCTGGCCGCCGATTCCCGGCTCGAACTTTCCGATCACGGCGGCGTCGGCGCGCTGCAGTTGTGCGACGAGCGCGGCCGCGTCGCTTCGTGGCGCTTCACCCTTGCGCGCATGGCGGCCGTGCAGCGCTTCGCCGAGTTTTTCGAGCGCGAGTCCCATCAGCGCTCGCCCGAGGAATCGGACGGCCGCACGGCGGCGGACGAGCGCAACGCGCCGCCCCCCGCCAAGGCCCGGACGGAAGACGCATCGGCGCCGGGAACCGATCCCGAGACCGCGGGCGGCGAGTCCGGGCCGGTTCCCGCCGGCGCCGACGAGCGCACTTCCGGCTGGACGCTGTTCCGGATCTGGCGCTTCGCGCGGCCGTACAAGCGCCGGCTCCTCGCCGGTTTCCTCCTCACGCTCGCCTCCACCGGCGCGACGCTGGTGCCGCCGTACCTGACGATGCCGCTGATGGACGAGGTGCTGATCCCGTTCCAGAACGGCGTGCCGATCGACCCCCGGCTCGTCGCGCTGTACCTGAGCGGCCTGCTGGCGGCGGCGCTCGTCGCGTGGTCGCTCGGCTGGGCGCGCACCTACCTGCTCGCGCTGGTGAGCGAGCGCATCGGCGCGGACCTGCGCACGGCCGCCTACGAGCATCTGCTGAAGCTGTCGCTGCAGTATTTCGGCGGCAAGCGCACCGGCGACCTGATGGCGCGCATCGGCAGCGAAACCGACCGCATCAACGTGTTCCTGTCGCTGCACCTGCTCGACTTCGCCACCGACGTGCTGATGATCGCGATGACGGCGGCGATCCTCGTCTCGATCGATCCGTGGCTCGCGCTGGTGACGCTGATGCCGCTGCCGCTGATCGTCTGGCTGATCCACCTGGTGCGCGAGCGGCTGCGCCACGGCTTCGAGAAGCTCGACCGCATCTGGGCCGAGGTCACGAGCGTGCTCGCCGACACGATTCCCGGCATCCGCGTGGTCAAGGCCTTCGCGCAGGAGCGGCGCGAAGCCGAGCGCTTCCGGCTGGCCAACGAGCACAACCGCCTCGCCAACGACCGGCTGAACCGGACCTGGTCGCTGTTCTCGCCGTCGGTGACGCTGGCCACCGAGGTCGGGCTGCTCGTGGTCTGGGCCTTCGGCATCTGGCAGGTGGCGCGCGGACACATCACGGTGGGCGTGCTCACCGCGTTCCTCGCGTACATCGGGCGCTTCTACACGAGACTCGACTCGATGAGCCGGATCGTCTCGCACACGCAGAAGGCGGCGGCCGGCGCGAAACGCATCTTCGAGATTCTCGACCACGTCTCCAGCGTTCCGGAGGCGGCGAATCCCGTGCAGCTGCCGCAGATGAAGGGACGCATCGAGGTGCGCGACGTCGACTTCCGCTACGGCAACCGGGCGGTGCTGCGCGGACTGACGCTGGACATCGCACCGGGCGAGATGATCGGGCTGGTCGGCCACAGCGGCTCGGGCAAGAGCACGCTGGTGAACCTGATCTGCCGCTTCTACGATCCCACCGGCGGCGAGATCCGCGTCGACGGGGTCGACATCCGCTCGCTGCGCATCGCCGATTACCGCCGGCACATCGGCCTCGTGCTGCAGGAGCCGTTCCTGTTCTTCGGCACGATCGCCGAGAACATCGCCTACGGCAAGCCCGAAGCCTCGCGCGCCGAGATCGTCGCGGCGGCGCGCGCCGCGCACGCCCACGAATTCATCCTGCGCCTGCCGCACGGCTACGACTCGCTGGTGGGCGAGCGCGGCCAGGCGCTGTCGGGCGGCGAGCGGCAGCGCATCTCGATCGCGCGCGCGCTGCTGATCGATCCGCGCATCCTGATCCTCGACGAGGCGACGTCGTCGGTGGACACCGCCACCGAGCAGGAGATCCAGAAGGCGCTCGACAACCTCGTCCAGGGGCGCACGACGATCGCGATCGCGCATCGCCTGAGCACGCTGCGCAAGGCCGATCGGCTCGTCGTGCTCGATCGCGGCCGCGTCGTCGAGACCGGCACGCACGACGATCTGATGAAGCGGCAGGGCGCCTATTTCGAGCTGTATCGCGCGCAGCAGCGACGCGCCGAGATCGAGCCGTCGGGCAACGCCGACGACCGGGTCGAAACGCTCGTCGCCGAGGCGTCCGAATGAACGCGCCCGCCGCGTCCGCGCGCAACGAGGGCGATGCGGCGGGCGCCGGCGTGGCCCCGTTCTCGCTGTCGCGCGATGCGTTCGGCCGGCTGGTGCTGCGCGACGCGGAGGGCGCTGCGCACGTCGGCGTCTTTCCGGTGCGTGCGTTCCCGATCTCGGCGCCCGGCGAGAGCGTCTCGCTGCTCGGTCCCGACGGCCGCGAACGCGTCTGGATCGAGCGCCTTTCCTCGCTCGACGACACGCCGCGCGTGCTCATCGAGGAAGAGCTGGCAGCGCGCGAGTTCGTTCCGCAGATCCGCGAGATCCACGCCGTATCGAGCTTCTTCACGCCGTGCACGTGGCACGTGGCCACGGATCGCGGCGAAACCCATTTCGTGCTGCGCGGGGAAGAGGCGATCCGCCGCCTGTCGCGCAACATGCTGCTGATCGCCGACGAGAACGGCGTGCACTACCTCGTGCGGGACGTCGAGGCGCTCGATGCGGCGAGCCGCAAGCTGCTCGATCGTTTCATGTGACGAGCAGGCCCGTCAGCTCCCGCGGTTCGCGCACCAGGGCATCGGCTCCCCAGCTCTGCGGCGGCGAGTCTTCGCCGCAGAAGCCGTAGGCCGCGGCGATCGTGCGCATCCGGGCGGCGCGGCCGGCGAGGATGTCGCGCAGATCGTCGCCGACGTAGACGCAGCCTTCGGCCTGGACGCCGGCGATCCGGGCGCCGTGCAGCAGCGGCTCCGGATGCGGCTTGGCGAAGCCGGTGGTGTCGCCGCCGATCGCGCAGACGGCGCGTTCGAGCACGCCGAGCGACGCCAGGATCGGCGCCACCAGCCGTTCGATCTTGTTGCTGATCACGCCCCAGCGGATCGCAGCGTCGTCGAGCGCGTCGAGCACCTCGGCGATGCCGGGGAA
>QEVN01000135.1 GCA_003576795.1 Burkholderiales bacterium | reverse complement strand
ACCGCCGGCCCCGACATCGGTGACGGAAACCTGTCGAGCGACAGCGACGCCTCGGGTACCGGCGAGCGGGCGAGCGCGGGCCGCGACCCCGCCGAGACCGATCGCGACATCGGCGTCGATCGGATCATCCCGGCCGATTCCGACCCGAGCACGGCCGACGCGCGCGATAACGTGCAGGTGTTTCGCGACTCGGATGCGCTCGCCGATGCCGATGCGCTCGGTGACGACGACGCGATCGGCAATCCGCGCGCGACCGACGACGAGAAACTCCAGGACGAGGGGCTGCTCGACGAGGAAGAAGACGAAGACGAGGACGAAGGTGCGCCCTGATCCCGCCGGCGGCTCGTCGACGCTGCGTCACTTCACCGCCCCCACCGTGAAGCCCGCGACGAAGCGGTCGACGAAGAAGTTGTACAGCACCGCCACCGGAAGGCTGACGATCAGGCACGCGCCCATAAGCGATCCCCAGAAATAGACGTCGCCGCGCACGAGGAAGGTGGGCACGCCCACGCTCACCGTGTAGTTGGCCGAGGTGGTGATGAAGGTGAGCGCGTAGACGAACTCCTGCATCACCAGCGTCAGCGTGAAGATCACGACGGTGAGGATGCCGGCGGTCGATACCGGCACGACGACGCGCACGAAGGCGCGGAAGCGCGAAAGCCCGTCGATCATCGCCGCTTCCTCGATGTCGCGCGGGATCGACTTGAAGAAGCCCATCATCAGCCAGGTGCAGAAGGGCACCGTGAAGCTGGGATAGACGAGCACCAGCGACCACAGCGAGTCCTGCAGCCCGAGGTTCCCGACGATGCGCGAGAACGGAATGAAGAGGATCGTCGGCGGAATCAGGTAGGTGAGGAAGATGCCGATCGCCAGGCGCTGGCTCCAGCGCCCGGTGAGCCGGGCGAGCGCGTAGCCCGCCGGCACCGACAGCAGCAGCGTGATCGCGGTGACGAGCACGCCGACGTAGAGCGTGTTCAGCACCCACTGGCCGAACAGCGTGTCCTCGAACAGCACGCGCAGGTTCTCCAGGGTGGGCGGCAGGTTGAACACGAAGGGGTTGTGCTGCGTGTCCACCAGGTCGCGCGTTTCCTTGAAGGTGGTCAGCACCATCCAGTAGAACGGAAACGCGAGGAAGGCGACGAAGGCGGCGAGCACGAGCACGTGGCCCACGCGCGCGAGACCGCGGCGCGCCGCGTAGTAGCCGTCGCTCGCCGCGCGCCTCACGCGACCTCCGCCTTGCGCGCGACGGTGAGGAAGACGATCGCCACCGCCACCAGCACCGGGAACAGGAACAGCGCGATCGCGGCGCCCGCGGCGAGGTCGCCGCCCTCGACGCCGGTGAAGAACGCGTAGCTCGCGATCACCTGCGTCGTGTCGAAGGGCCCTCCGCGGGTGAGCACGTAGATGACGATCAGGTCGGTGAAGGTGAAGACGATGCCGAACAGCAACGCGACGAGCATGATCGGCATCACCAGCGGCAGGTTGATCAGGAACAGGTGCCGCCAGAAGCCGGCGCCGTCGACCTGCGCCGCATCGTGGATGTCCTGCGGGATCGCCGACAGGCCGGCGAGGATGATCACCGTGGCCAGCGGCAGCAGTCGCCAGACGTCGACGAGGATGATCGACGCCATCGCCAGGTGCGGCTGCCCGAGCCACACCGGCCAGGTGTCGGGGCCGAACACGTGCAGCGCTCGCGCGCTCCAGTTGATGATGCTGTAGACCGGGTCGAAGATCCACAGCCAGCCGATCGAGCCGAGCGAGATCGGCGCCACCCACGGCAGCAGGATCAGCAGCCGCACGAACCACTTGCCGCGGAAGTCGCGATACAGCGCCATCGCCAGCACCTTGCCGAGCACGACGACGAAGAACTGCGAGACGAGCGTGAAGACCAGCGCGTTGCGCAGCGACGTCCAGAACGTCGGATCGTCGAGCACGCGGCGGAAGTTGCGCAGGCCGACGAAATCGAGCGCGGTGCTGCCCACCGTCGCGTCGCTCAGGCTGTAGGCGATCGCCAGCAGGAACGGAAAGCCGACCAGCGCGACGATGTAGATCACCGCCGGCGCGAGCAGCACGCGGCCGAGCGCCGCCTCGTCGTCGAGCCAGTTCGTCCGCCAGCGCGGCGCATCGGCGGCGGAGCGCGCGAGCTGCGACGAACTCACGACGGCGCCGGGCGCGCCACGCCCGTCTGCGGATCGAAATAGCGGAAGTTGCGCCGGCACAGCGCGAACTCGTAGCGCCGCCCGCTCTCGATCGGGAGGTCGATCGTCGAGGGCAGCCGCGAGATCACTTTCGTTTCCGGGTTCGGCGCCCCGAGCGTCGCGTAGACCAGCCGGTCGGCGCCCAGATTCTCGATGCGCGTCACCGTCATCGGCATCGGCGCGAGCGCCTCGGCCGGATCGATGCAGGACAGCGGCAGCAGGTGCTCGGGCCGGAACCCGCACAGCACCCCGTCGGTGCGCACCAGGTTCATCGGCGGACTGCCGATGAAGGTGGCGACGAAGATGTCGGCGGGATCGTGGTAGACGGCCGCCGGCGTGCCGAGCTGGTGCACGCGCCCGTGGTCGAGCACGGCGATGCGGTCGCCCAGTCCCATCGCCTCGATCTGGTCGTGCGTGACGTAGACGGTGGTCGTGCCCAGGCCGCGCTGGAACTGCTGCAGCTCCTCGCGCGCGGAGGTGCGCAGCTTGGCGTCCAGGTTCGACAGCGGCTCGTCGAGCAGGAACACGACCGGGTTGCGCACCACGGCGCGCGCGAGCGCGACGCGCTGCCGTTCCCCGCCCGAGAGCTGCCGCGGCTTGCGCGCGAGCAGGTGGCCGATGCCGAACATCGCGGCGGCGCGCGCGACCTTCTCCTCGGTTTCGCGCTTCGACATGCCGGCGGCCTTCAGCGGGAACGCGATGTTGCGATAGACGGAAAGATGCGGATACAGCGCGTAGCTCTGGAACACCATGGCGATGTCGCGCGCGCGCGGCGGCAGGCGCGTGACCACGCGCCCGCCGATCAGGATGTCGCCCGAAGTGGGCGTCTCCAGCCCGGCGAGCATGCGCAGCAGCGTCGTCTTGCCGCAGCCCGAGGGCCCGAGCAGCACGAGGAACTCGCCCTCGCGCACGGCGAGGTCGATGCGGTCGACGGCCGCCGCGCCGTCGAAGCGCTTGACCAGCTCGCGCGTCTCTACCGTGGCCATCGTCGCGCCCCGTCGTCGTTATCGTCGTCGGCCTCGTCGGCGCCGCGTACCGACGCTCAGACGAGCTTCTTCTCGTGCCACTTCTGGAAGATCGCGCGACACTTCCGGTCGGCTTCCTTGACCGCGTCGGCCGGCGACGCGGCGCCCGAAGCGGCCTTCGCGAACATCGTGTTCAGCACCCAGGTGTTGAAGATCTCGTCGATCGCCGCGTTGGCGTATCCGGGATAGCCGACGTTGGTCGCCCATTTCGTGACGTCGCCCAGCACCTTGTACTTGCCGGCGGGCTTGTGCGGATCCTGCGCGAGCAGTTGCTCGAGGTCGGCCACGGTGCTCGAGAAGCACGGGAAGTTGTAGTACTGGCCTGCGGCGAAGCCCTGGTGGAAGTTGTCGATGTAGTCGATCAGGAACTTCTTCGCGCCGTCGATGTTCTCGGCGAACTTCCAGATCACGTAGCAGTCCATCACGTGCTCGAGACCGATCGCGCGCGTCGCGCCCATCAGCGCCTTGGTGAGCCCGATCTGGTCGGCGATTGGCAGCTTCTCGTTCTCGGCGGTGCGCGTCGTGGAGATCGCGTTCAGGCACAGCGAGATCTTGCCGGCGAGCAGCGCGCGGTTGTTCGACGAGGCGTCCCACGCCATGACCTCGGGCGTCATCGTCTGCTTGTACAGATCGGTGGCGAACTTCACCGCATCGACGGTGGCCTTCGAGTCGAGGATGATCTTGCCGTGCTCGTCCTGCACCGAGCCGCCCCAGGCGTACAGCAGCGTGCGCATCGCCATCGCCGTGTCCAGCTCGGCCGACATTCCCACGCCGACCGGTATGTTCTTCATGTCCTTGATCTTCTTGCCGATCTTCCGCACGTCTTCCCAGCTGCGCGGCCCGTCGGCCATTCCGGCCTCGCTCCACAGATCGATGCGGTAGTTGACCGGATCGGGCACGAAGCTGTCCGAGAACGCGAAATAGCGTTTGGTCTTCGGGTTGTACGTGCTCTTGATGGCGAGGTCGATCGGCTTGCCGTGCCTGCGCTCGCACTCGTCGTAGATCTCCTTGTGGTCGATCGTCTGCGTCTCGTAGGTGGGAGGCGGCCACAGGAACATGAAGAGGTCGTGTCCCTTCTGCGCCGAGACCTCGGCGGCCGCGCGCGAGTTGATCGCCGGAATGCCGACGTGGTCGACGATCACCTCGATGCCGTTCTTCTCGCCCCACTGCTTCGTGTACTCGTTGTCGAACCACTTGTCGTAGGCCGGAACGAAGTGCGCCCATTGCAGGATCTTCAGCGTCTTCTTCTGCGCGCGGGCGACGCGAGGAGCGAGATAAGGACCGACCGCTGCCGCGGCGCCGATGGCGGTACCGGCGCCGACGAACTTCCTGCGCGGCAGGTCGAGACCCGGTCCGTTCGAACCGTCTGCGGCTGCTTCCTTCGTCTCGTTCATGACGTAGCCTCCTGCTCCTGATCGCCGGAGCGAGCGCCGTGTGCCGGCGAACGGTGATAGGTGCCTGCCGGCGTATGGAACGGAATCGCCAGGCGATTCCAGCCGTTGATCGCGATGACCGCGATCGCCAGGTCGACCAGCTCGCGTTCGGTGAACTGCTCGCGGGCGAGTCGATAGTCGCTTTCGGGAATCCCGTGCTCGATGCGGGTGAGCGCCTCGGTCCAGGCCAGGGCCGCGCGTTCGCGCTCGCTGTAGAACGGCGTCTCGCGCCAGGCGGAAAGCAGGTACAGGCGCTGCTCGGTCTCTCCGCTCGCGCGCGCGTCCTTCGTGTGCATGTCGAGGCAATACGCGCAGCCGTTGATCTGCGAGGCGCGCGTCCTCACCAGTTCGAGCAGCGGTTCCTCGAGCGCGCAGCGGCGGACGTAGTCCTCGAGACCGCGCATCGCGGCGAACGCTTCGGGATTCGCCTTGCGGTAGTCGATCGTCGGTCTCATTCGTTCCTGCGCGTGAACCGTCGCGATCCATTGCACTGCCGAAGCGGGCAAAGATCGATACGGAAATCCGGAAAGACCTTGTGGGGGAATCACGATGGGGAAAGCGAGGGGGTGGCCGGTGCCAGAATCGCTCTCGTGAGCGAACGGAACGAATTGCGCGTCGAAACGAGCGCCGAACCGCGCGCCGAAGTGCGCGTCGAAGTGCGCGAATTCCGCGATCTCTACGAGAACGCGCCGTGCGGGTATCACAGCGTCGCGCCCGACGGAACGATCCTGCAGATGAATCGCACCGAGCTGCGCTGGCTGGGCTTCTCCCGCCGCGAGCTGGTCGGTGCGCGTCCCTTCGTTTCCACGCTGAGCCCGCGCTGCTCGCGCCGCTACCTGCGGGCCTTCCACACGTTGCGCGACGGAGCGGCGCGCGCCGGGCTGCAGGCCGAGTTCGTGCGCAAGGACGGCAGCGTCTTTCCCGCTTCGCTGGACATCGCCGCGCTGCGCGACGCCGACGGCGGCTTCGTCGCCACGCAGGCGACCGTCATCGACCTGAGCGAACGCCGACGGGCCGAGGACGAAGCGCGGCGCCTCGCGGCGCGCCTGCGCACGATGAGCCGGCGCACCGTCGACGCGCAGGAGTGCGAGCGGCGCCGGTTGTCGACGGAACTGCACGATCGCATCGGCCAGGACCTCGCCGCGGCGAACCTCGACCTGCACCTGATCAAGGACGAGCTGCCGGGCTCGCTGCGCGCGCTCGTCGCCGCCCGCCTCGACGACGCGATCGCACGCATCGAGGCGACCGCCGAGTGCGTGCGCGACGTGGCCGGCGCGCTGCGTCCGCCGGTGCTCGATGCCTACGGCCTGGCGGTGTCGCTGCGCACCTGCGCCGAGCAGTTCGCGGCCCGCACCGGAATCCGCGTCGTCGTCGACGCGCGTTCGGGCTCGGGCCGGGGCGATGCGCGCGCGGAGACGGCGCTGTATCGCGTCTGCCAGGAGGCGCTGACGAACGTGCTGCGGCACGCGGGCGCGCACGAGGTGCGCATCTCGCTGCATCGCAACGACGCCGAAGTGCGTCTTTCGGTGGCGGACGACGGATGCGGCTTCGACAGCGGAGAAGCCGGCGCGGCCGAGCACGAGGGCCTGGGCATTCTCGGCATGCGCGAGCGCATGCTCGCCGTCGGCGGGGAGCTGATCGTCGAGTCGGCGCGGGGCGCGGGAACGCGCATCGTCGCGCGCGCGCCCGGGCGCTGAGCTTCGGAACCGAGGGGCCGCCGCGGCGCGGGGAGGACGACGCCATGGACATCGCATCGGGCCGCATCCGCGTGCTGCTCGCCGACGATCACGCGGTGCTCCGGGACGGCCTGCAGGCGCTGCTCGAGCGCGATCCCTCGATCCGCGTGGTCGCGCACGCCGGCGACGGCCGCGAAGCGGTGCGCGCCGCGGTCGCGGCCGAGGTCGACGTCGTCGTCATGGACATCGCGATGCCCGGCCTCGACGGGATCGAGGCGACGCGCGAGCTGACGCGTCGTCGGCCCCAGGCGCACGTCGTCGTCCTCTCGATGCACGCGAGCGCCGAGCACGTCTGGCGTGCGCTGCAGGCCGGCGCGGCCGGATACGTCGTCAAGGAGGGCGCGGCGCGCGAGGTGGTCGACGCGGTACATGCGGCGCACGAGGGGCGCCGGCACCTGAGCGCCTGCGTGGCCGATGCCGTCGTCGAAGGATGGCTGCATCCGATGCGCCGGCGCGGGCCGATCGATACGCTGAGCCGGCGCGAAAGGCAGGTGCTCGAGCTGGTCGCGCAGGGCCGCAGCAGCGTGTCGATCGCGCAGGCGCTCAGTCTCTCGCCGAAGACCGTCGACACCTATCGCAGCCGGTTGCTGCACAAGCTGCAGGTCGCCAACGTCGCCGGGCTGGTGCGCGTGGCGATCGAGTGCGGG
>QEVN01000134.1 GCA_003576795.1 Burkholderiales bacterium | reverse complement strand
TGGCGAGCGAGCAGAAGTCGCCGCCCGGGCACGAGATGATGTTCGTGAGCAGGCCGATGTTCGGCGTGGCGAGCCTGCGTTCGCGCAGCTCGCGCCACAGCTGCGGCAGGTCGTCGAGCCGCACGTCCGGAAGGATCACGTTCTGCTCGTGCGTGACGCGGATCTCTCCGTAGCCGAATCGCTCGCTCAGCGCGGCGATGGCGTCCATCTCGTCGGCGCTCACGTCGCCCGGAGGAACGCCGGTGCGTTTCAGCGAGATCGTCACCGCGGCGTATCCGGCCACGCGGTGCGCGTGCACGTTGCGCCCGACCCAGCGCGCATACGGCGCCGACTCGCGCAGCGCCTTCTCGTGCACCGCGCTGGCCGCCGGAAGCGACGCGTAGGCGGGGCGCTCGAAACGCTCCTCGATCCGCCGCAGCTCCTCGGCGGGCACGGTGCCGGGCCCGTCGCGCAGATGCTCCCATTCGGCTTCGACCTGCTGCGCGAACACCTCCGGCGTCAGGTCGCGCACGAGGATCTTGATGCGCGCCTTCCACTTGTTGTCGCGCCGGCCATGGCGGTTGTAGACCCGCAGGATCGCGTCGAGATAGGTGAGCAGGTGCGGCCAGCCGACGAAATCGCGGATCACGTGGCCGAGCATCGGCGTGCGGCCCAGACCGCCGCCGACGATCACCCGGAAGCCGGGTTCGCCGTCGGGGCCGCGCACCGCGTGCAGGCCGATGTCGTGCGCCCAGGTCGCGGCGCGATCGGCCGGGCTGCCGCTGACGGCGATCTTGAATTTTCGCGGCAGGAACGAGAACTCGGGATTGAAGGTCGACCACTGGCGGATGAGCTCGCACCAGACGAGCGGATCGAGGATCTCGTCGGGGGCGATGCCGGCGAAATGGTCGGTGGTCGTGTTGCGCACGCAGTTGCCGCTGGTCTGGATCGAGTGCATCTGCACCGTCGCCAGCTCGGCCAGCGCATCGGGTACCTCCTCGAGCTTCGGCCAGTTGAACTGCATGTTCTGGCGCGTGCTGAAGTGGCCGTATCCGCGGTCGTAGCGGCGGGCGACGTGCGCCAGCATGCGCAGCTGCCGCGCGGACAGCAGGCCGTACGGAATCGCCACGCGCAGCATCGGCGCATGCTTCTGCAGGTACAGGCCGTTCTGCAGCCGCAACGGCAGGAACTCCTCGTCGGACAGCTTCCCGTCCAGGTATCGGCGGGTCTGGTCGCGGAACTGCGCGACGCGTTCGTCGACCATGCGCTGGTCGATCTCGTCGTATCGGTACATGGGCTTCTGGCGGTGGTACGCGCGACGCGCGGCAGGGCGGCTCGCGCTCAGGCAACGAGCCGGCGCTGCGGCCCGGAGACGGGTTCAGGCGCGCCGGAGATCAGGACGCGCTTCGAGCCCTCGTTCGCAGGGTTTCGCCACGCCAGCGCCTCGCCGATCAACAGCAGCGTCGGGGCTTCGCCGCCGCTCATTCGTGGGTCGAGAAGGGCGCCGAGCGTCAGCCGCTGCCATTGCACCGAAGACAGCGATGCGTTCGACACGAGCGCGACGGGTCTGGCGGCGGGAATGCCGGCATCGATCAGCTCTTCCGCGAGGTCGGCGAGCTGCCGTCCGGCCATGTAGATCGCCACCGTGTCGGCGGCGACCGCGGCGCGCCACCACTGGCTGGGTCCTTCGCCCTTCGCCACGCGCGCCGTGAGGAACGTGACCGAGCGCCCGAGGCCGCGAACCGTCAGCGGGGAGCGGATCTCGGCGGCGGCCGCGAACGCCGCGGTGACGCCGGGGACGATCTCGAACTCGATCCCGGCGTCGATCAGCGCGTCGATTTCCTCCTGCGCTCGTCCGAACAGCATCGGATCGCCGCCCTTCAGGCGAACCACCGTCCGATGCCGGTGCGCCGCCTCGACCAGTCGTCGGCCGATGAACGATTGCGATGTCGAGGCGAGGCCGCAGCGCTTGCCCACGTCGACGACTTCGGCGCGGACGGCGAGAGCGAGGACGTCGGCGCCGACGAGGGCGTCGTGCAGGACGATGTCGGCGCTCGCGATCAGCCGCGCCGCGCGCAGCGTCAGGAGGTCGGCCGCACCCGGCCCGGCGCCGACCAGATAGACCTTGCCGTTGCACTCCATTGCCCGACCCTCTCGACAGCGCTCGCGAAGAAGAGGGCCCAGCATAGGGATGCCGTCCCCGGGCGTGAACGAGCAAATTCTTCGTTGCTTAGCTGAAATCGTGCGAAGCGCAGGGCCAGGGGCCTGTTCACGGGCCCTGGCGGGGCGCGGCGGCGTGGCGCGCGCAGGCCGCGGCGATGGCCTGGAGCACGCCGGCGTCTTCGCCGAGCGTCGGCGCGCAAGCGATCGACAGTGCAGGCCAGCGCGTGCGTGCCGCCTCGAAGAGCCGCGGCAGGTCGGCGGCGACGTGCCCGCCGACGCCGAGGAACAGCGGACAGACGACGATGCGCGTCGCGCCGGCGTCGACGAGCCGCGCGCACGCCGTCTCGAAGTCGGGCTCGATGAACTCGAGGAACGCCAGGCTCACCGGCGTACCCGGACGCATCGCCGCCAGGCGATCGCGGATCTCGTGGAAGGGCGCCGCCCATCCGGCGACGCGCGCGCCGTGAGCGAGGAGAATCATCGCGTCCATCGTTCGCCCGTCCGATGACAAGGCCGGCGATCGCGTCGCGAGGGAGCCGCGGCGCGATCGGGTCGGAATCTTCCGGACCGCCGCTCAGCTCACCTTCATGCCCGGCTGCGCTCCTTCGTGCACGTCGAGCAGATAGAGGGCGGCGGGCCTGTCCGGATCGTCGGCGGAGGCCGACAGCACCATGGCCTCGGAGACGCCGAACTTCATCTTGCGCGGCGCGAGGTTCGCGACGACCACGGCCATCCGGCCGACGAGCGCCTGCGGTTCGTAGGCGGCGCGGATCCCGGAGAACACGGTGCGCGTTCTTTCCTCGCCGAGATCGATCTCGAGCCGCAGCAGCTTCTTCGATCCCTCGACCGGCTGGGCATCGACGATGCGCGCGATGCGCAGGTCGATGCGCGCGAACTCGTCGATCGAGACCGTCGGCGTCGTCGCTTTCGTCGTCGCGCCGGCACCGGCGTGCGGCGCGAGCGGCTTCGCCGTCTCCGCGGGCGGCTCGAACAGCGCATCGAGCTGCTTCGCCTCGACGCGGGTCATCAGGTGACTGTACCGGCCGATCGAGCGCACGGGCGAGACGGTTCCGTCGGCCACGCCGAGATCCTCCCAGCGCAGCGGCGGCGTGCCGAACAGCTCGGCCACGCGCGCGGCGGTGGCCGGCAGCATCGGCGCGAGCAGCACCGTCAGCCGGTGGAAGGCGACCAGGCAGCGCGAGCAGACGCGGTGCAGCGCGTCGCGCTGCGCCGGGTCCTTGGCCATCTCCCACGGCCTGTTCGCGTCGAAATACTGGTTGATCTCGTCGGCGTAGGCCATCGTCAGACGCGCCACCGCGCCGAACTCGCGCTCCTCGTAGGCGTCGGATACCTGCGCGGCCAGCCGCGCGACGCGCTCGCGCTGCGCGTCGTCCTCGACCTCGTCGGCAGGCAGCACGCGCCCGTCGAACTGGCGCGCGACGAAACCCGATGCCCGGCTGGCGATGTTCACGTACTTGCCGATCAGGTCGGCGTTCACGCGGGCGAGGAAATCGTCGGGATCGAAGTCGACGTCCTGCACGTGCGAATTGAGCTTGGCCGCCAGGTAGTAGCGCAGCCATTCCGGATCCATGCCGATCTCGAGATAGCGCAGCGGCGAGATCCCGGTGCCGCGGCTCTTGCTCATCTTCGCGCCGCTCACCGTGATGAAGCCGTGCACGTTCACGCGATCGGGCGTCTTGCGGCCGGCGAAGTGCAGCATCGCCGGCCAGAACAGCACGTGGAAATAGATGATGTCCTTGCCGATGAAATGCACCTGCTCGGTGGCCGGATCGGCGAGCAGCGCGTCGAAGTCGATGCCGCGCTCCCGGCACAGCGCCTTCAGCGACGCCAGGTAGCCGATCGGCGCGTCGAGCCAGACGTAGAAGTACTTGCCCGGCGCATCGGGGATCTCGATGCCGAAGTAGGGCGCGTCGCGCGAGATGTCCCAGTCGGCGAGGCTGCCGCCATCGCCGCCTTCGTTCGTCTCGGCGCCGAGCCACTCGCGTGCCTTGGCGAGCACTTCGGGCTGCAGCCGCGGCTCGCCCCAGCGGTCGTCGCCGCGCGTCCACTCGCGCAGGAACCTTACACACCGCGGATCCGACAGCCGGAAGAAGTAATGTTCGGAGACGCGCAGCTCGGGCGTCGCGCCGGTGAGCGCCGAGAACGGGTTCTTCAGCTCGGTGGCCGCATAGACGGCGCCGCAGTTCTCGCAGGCGTCGCCGTATTGATCGGGCGCGCCGCAGTTGGGGCACTCGCCCTTGATGTAGCGGTCGGGAAGGAACATGCCCTTCACCGGATCGAAGAACTGCTCGATCGGACGCACGTCGATCAGCCCGGCGTCGCGCAGCCCCCGGTAGATCGACTGCGACAGCTCGACGTTCTCCGGCGAGTCGGTGCTGTGCCAGTGATCGAAGCCGATGTGGAAGCCGTCGAGGTACTGCCTGCGTCCGGCGGCGATGCGCTCGACGAAGGCCTGCGGCGTGACGCCTTCCTTCTCGGCGGCGATCATGATCGGCGCGCCGTGCGCGTCGTCGGCGCCGACGAAATGCACGGTGTGTCCGTGCATGCGCTGGAAGCGCACCCAGATGTCGGCCTGGATGTACTCCATGATGTGGCCGATGTGGAAAGGGCCGTTCGCATACGGCAGCGCCGTCGTGACGAAAAGGGTGCGCGCGCTCATCGGCGGATCTTAGCAAAGGGGTCATCGGCATCCGCGGACGGTCGCCCCGCAACGGGCGCGACGCCGGAGGGCCTGCGAGCGCGGCCTCGCTGCCGCCCCTGCTAGACTTGCCCGATCCATTCCCCGCCTTCCGGATTCCCCAGATGAGCGTGACCACCGAACAGGTCGAGCTGGCGCTGTCGCGCGTCGTCGACCCCAACACGCAGAAGAACCTCGTCGAATCGGGCGCTGCCCGCAACCTGCGCGTCGACGGCGCCGAGGTGTCGGTCGACGTCGTGCTCGGCTACCCGGCGCGCTCGCAGATCGAGCCGATCCGGCGCCAGGCCGTTGCGGCGCTGCGCGCGCTGCCCGGCGTGGGCAACGCGACGGCCAACGTCTACCAGAAGATCGAGGCGCACGCCGTCCAGAAGGGCATGAAGACGCTGCCCGGCGTGAAGAACATCATCGCCGTCGCCTCGGGCAAGGGCGGCGTCGGCAAGAGCACCACGGCGGTGAACATCGCGCTCGCGCTGTCCGCCGAGGGCGCGAGCGTGGGCATGCTCGACGCCGACATCTACGGGCCGTCGCAGCCCACGATGCTCGGCATCTCCGGGCGGCCCGAGTCGCGCGACGGCAAGTCGCTCGAGCCGATGGAAGGCCACGGCATCCAGGCCAGCTCGATCGGCTTCATGATCGATCTCGACACGCCCATGGTCTGGCGCGGTCCGATGGTCACGCAGGCGCTCGAGCAGCTGCTGCGCGAGACGAACTGGCGCGAGCTGGATTACCTCGTCGTCGACCTGCCTCCGGGCACCGGCGACATCCACCTGACGCTCGCGCAGAAGATCCCGGTCACCGGCGCCGTCATCGTCACCACGCCGCAGGACATCGCGCTGATCGACGCGAAGAAGGGCCTGAAGATGTTCGAGAAGGTCGGCATCCCGATCCTCGGCATCATCGAGAACATGGCGATGCACCGCTGCTCGAACTGCGGGCACGTCGAGCACATCTTCGGCGAAGGCGGCGGCGGGCGCATGTCGAAGGAATACGACGTCGAATACCTGGGCGGGCTGCCGCTCGACATCCGCATCCGCGAGCAGGCCGACTCCGGCAAGCCGACCGTCGTCGCCGACCCGAACGGGCCGGTCGCGCAGACCTATCGGGAGATCGCGCGCCGCATCGCGGTGAAGATCGCCGAGAAGGCGCAGGACACGAGCGGCAAGGTCCCGCAGATCGTCTTCGAGGACAGCTGAGGATCGCGCCTCAGCGGTACCAGGGCAGGGCCGTGCCCGGCGTGACGACTTCGCCGGCGCCCGAGGCGGAATAGCCCGGCAGCTGCGCGAGGCGTTCGCGCCAGACCGGCGCCGACAGCAGCGCCGCGATTTCGCGCGCAGCAGCGCTTTCGAGGTTCTCGCGCGGGCAGACGAGAAAGTAGTCCTCGATGACCAGGGGAACGAAGTCGATGCTCTTGCCGGCGGCAGCCGCCTGGATGCCGAAGCCGGCGTCGACGGCGCCGGCGGCAACCGCAGCCGCCACCGCGAGGTGATTCGCTTCCTCGTACCGGTAGCCGTCGATCGCGTCGGGATCGATCCGTTCGCGCGCGAGCAGCTCGTCGAGCAGCACGCGTGTGCCGGTGGTCGGTGCGCGGTTCACGAAGCGCACGCGAAGCAGGTCCTCGAGCGCTCCGATGCGCAGCGGATTGCCGCGCGCAACGAACAGCCCCTGCGTGCGCCGCGCCACGCGCAGCATGACGTGTCGCCGCGGGCGCAGCAGCGGGGAGAAGGTGCGATGCACATGCGAGCCGCGCTTGATGAGATCGGGCCGAGACAGCGGCAGGTGGATGCCGGCGAAGGCGCAGCGTCCTTCGTTGAGCTCCCCGAGCGCGGCGAGGCTGCCCTCGAAGCGCAGGTCGAGCAGCAGTTCACGCTCGCGGCAAAGGTTCTTGAGCAGCGGCAGCGAGAGATCGTGGCTCGCCACGCAGCGCGCAATGCGCACGTCGTCGTTGAAGGCGCTCGACAGCTCGCGGCCGATGTCGGCGGCGAGGTTCTCGATCTGCGGCGCCAGCCGCGCGCGAATGCGCGTCTCGGCCCACAGCAGCTTTTCGGCGAACTCGGTGAGCCGCGCGGCGCGGCCCTTGTCCCAGTGCACGAGCGGGCGGCCGAGCTTCGTTTCCTGGTCCTTCAGGTAGCCCCAGAGGTGGCGGTAGGACAGGCCGAGGGCGCGCGCCGCCGCGGCGATCGAGCCTTCGTGGCGAACGGCGCCGAGCACGTCGAAGAACGTATTGCGCAGGAG
>QEVN01000133.1 GCA_003576795.1 Burkholderiales bacterium | reverse complement strand
TCGAAGGCTACCTGCTCACCGGCCGGCACGGCCTGTTCGCCAGCTACGAAGCGTTCATCCACATCGTCGACTCGATGCTGAACCAGCACGCCAAGTGGCTGAAGGTCAGTCGCGGCATCGCCTGGCGTGCGCCGATCGCGTCGCTGAACTACCTGCTGACCTCGCACGCCTGGCGACAGGACCACAACGGCTTCTCGCACCAGGATCCGGGCTTCCTCGACCACGTCGCGAACAAGAAGGCCGACATCGCGCGCATCTACCTGCCGCCCGACGCGAACTGCCTGCTCTCGGTGGCCGACCACTGCCTGCGCAGCCGCAACTACGTGAACGTGATCGTCGCCGGCAAGCAGCCCGAGTGGCAGTGGCTCGACATCGACGAGGCGATCCGCCACTGCACGGAAGGTGCGGGCATATGGGAATGGGCGGGCAACGAGCGCGCGGGCGAGCCGCCCGACGTCGTGTTCGCCTGCGCCGGCGACGTGCCGACGATGGAGACGCTCGCTGCCGCCATGCTGCTGCACGAAGCGGTGGCCGACGCACGCATCCGCGTGGTGAACGTCGTCGACCTGATGACGCTGCAGCCGAGCGACGAGCATCCGCACGGACTGACGCACGAGCGCTACGACCACCTCTTCGGCGTCGACGTCCCGGTGATCTTCGCCTTCCACGGCTACGCCGGGCTCGTGCACCGACTCACCTACCAGCGGCACAACCACGAACATCTGCACGTGCACGGCTATCGCGACGAGGGCACGACGACGACGCCCTTCGACATGGTCGTCCTCAACCGCATCGACCGGTTTCGCCTCGCGCTCGATGCGATCCTGCGCGTGCCGCGCCTGGCTCCGCTGCGCGAGGCGGCAAGCGAGCGCTACGAACGCACGATCGAGCGCCATCGGCGATGGGTCGCCGAGCACGGCGAGGACCTGCCCGAGGTCACGAACTGGCGTTGGCAGCCGTACGGGTGACGACGCCGAGCGCGCGCATCGCGGCTTCGATGCCCTGCCGCGTCGACGCGTAATCGGCCCACGGATCGGGCTGCGCGAGCCGCGGCTCGACGGTGCGCAGCGTCCAGTGCGCACCGCCCGTCAGCTCGGGCAGCTCCTCCCAGGCCACCGGCACCGAAACGCCGATGCCCGGCCGGCCGCGCGTCGACCAGGCGGCCACCGTCGTAGCGCCGCGGCCGTTGCGCAGGTAGTCGACGAAGATGCGGCCCTTGCGGTTCGACGCTCCGCTCTTCGAGACGAATCGGCCCGGCAGCGTGCGCGCCAGGTGTACGACGATCGCCCGCGACAGGTCCTTGACGGTGTCCCAGCCGTGCTTCGGCGCGATCGGCACGACGACGTGCAGGCCCTTGCCGCCGCTCGTCTTCAGGAAGCTGCGCAGCTGCAGCTCGTCGAGCAGCGCCTGCACCAGCTGCGCCGCCTCGCGCACCGCGGTCCATTCCACGCCTTCGCCGGGATCGAGATCGAAGACGATGCGGTCGGGCTTCTCGATCGCGCGCGTCGTCGCATTCCAGGTGTGGACCTCGATCGCGTTCATCTGCGCCGCCGTGACCAGCCCCTTCTCGCCGGCGATCTCGATCAGCGGTTCCTCGCCCGGGTCGTATTTCGGATCGAGCGAACGCACGCCCGGCATCGCCGACGTGCTCGCGTGCTTCTGGAAGAAGCGCTGGCCGTCGATGCCGTCGGGCGCGCGCACGAGCGCGACGGGCCGGCGCTTCAGGTGCGGCATCATCGTAGGGGCGACGAGCGCGTAGTAGCGCACGACGTCGAGCTTGGTGATGCCGCTCGTCGCGTCGATCACGCGTTCGGGGTTGGTCACGCGAACGCTGCCGAGCAATCGTGCGGCGCGGGGGTCGGGCGCAGGGTCCTGCGCTGCCGCGAGCGTTCCGGCCTTTCGCGGACGTTCGCGGACGATCCGCGCTGCCGGCTTGTCGTCGCGCAGGCCGCGGAACACCCCGTGGCGGATTCGTCCGCCGCCGGTCCACTGGGTGAACGACACCTCCGCCACGAGTTCGGGGCGCACCCAGTGAGCGCCTCGTTCGGGCACGCGCTGCGCGAACGGCGAGGTCGAGGTCTCGCGCGCCTTCAGCTGCGCGTACAGTTCGCGCAGCTGCCTCTCGTCGAAGCCGCTTCCCACCTTCCCGGCGTAGCGCAGTGTGCCGCTCGGGGCGCCCGAATCGTCGTGCACGCCGATCAGCAGCGCGCCGAAGCCGTTGCGCGAGCCCTGCGGGTCGGTGTAGCCGCCGATCACGAATTCCTGGCGGTTGCTGCACTTGAGCTTGACCCACGACGACGATCGCCCTGCGACGTAGGTCGAGTCGACGCGCTTGCCGATGATCCCCTCCACGCCCAGCTCGCACGCCGAGCGCAACAGCGCCTCGGGCGCGACCGGGAAGTCCGCGCTGAAGCGTACGCGATCCGACGGGTGCGCATCGAGCCATTCGTGCAGCAGCGCGCGGCGTTCGCGCAGCGGAACCCGCGTCAGGTCGCGGCCCGCGCAGTACGGCAGGTCGAACACGTAGTAGACGATGTCCTCGGTGCGCTCGCTGTCGAAGGCGTTCTGCAGCTGCTGGAAGCTGGCGACGCCGCGCTCGTCGGCGCTGCGTCCAGTCGTGCCCGTTGCGCGTGATCAGCCGCACGTCGCCGCCGTCGATGCGCGCGAGCACCCGATAGCCGTCGAACTTCATCTCCCAGCTCCAGGCGCCGGAAGCGGGCGCGGTATCGACCAGCGTGGCGAGCTGCGGCTCGAGCGAATCCGGAAGCGCGGCTTCGCGCGCCTGCGGCGGTGGGCTCGAAGGTTGCGCTGCGTGCAGCACGCTGCAGGGCAGCGCGTCGACGATCGAATAGTCGCTCTCCGGTCGCACGAACGCGTCGCGCTCCTTGATCAGCAGCCACGGCTCCTGGCGTTCGCCGGCATGGCCGTGCATGCGCACCAGCGTCCAGCGGCCGTGCAGCTTCTCGCCGCGCAGCTCGAACTTCAGCTTGCCGTCGCGATAGCCTTCGCTCGCATCGCCCTCGGCGATCCACGTGCCGCGGTCCCAGACGATCACCGTGCCGGCGCCGTAGTGCTTCGGCGGGATCGTTCCCTCGAAGTCGGCGTAATCCAGCGGGTGATCCTCGACGTGCACGGCCATCCGCTTGACGTGGGGGTCGAGGCTCGGGCCCTTGGGCACGGCCCAGCTCTTCAGCGCGCCGTCCAGCTCGAGCCGGAAGTCGTAGTGCAGCCGCCGCGCCGCATGCTTCTGCACGACGAAGGCGCGCTCGATCGCGGGCGCCGCTTCGCGCTTCGAAGCGCGCTGCCCCGAAGGCTCGGCGGTGACGCGGAAGTCCCGCTTTTCGCGATAGCGCTGCAGCGGGTCGGGGGAAGGCATCGGCGGGCGGCTTTCGGCAATGAAGGCGGGGGTCGGCCGCAATCGACGCGCCCGCTTCTTACGACGTGACGCTTGCGCGCCGGGCCCTTCGCTTGCTCGTCGTTTCGTCCCTCGCGCGAGGTCCGCAGGAAGTCGATACGCATGAAGGTTTTCGAGACGCGATATACCGAGAAAGAGCTGTCGCGCTGGTTCGCTTCGGGGCTGATCGCTTCGTCGGTGCTGCTGGCGGCAGCGGTGGTGCTCGCGCAATCGACGGAACACGAAAGCCTCGTGCAGGCGGCTCCGGACGCCGGAAGCACGCCTTCGGCGCCGGCCGCGCTGCCGAAAGCCGCCTCCCCGACGGCGCCGCCGTCGGTGACGCCCGCCACCGAAGACCCTCCCGCTCCCCGCTCGGCCGTCGAGGTGTCGATGGACCAGGCGATCGCCGAACGCGTGCGCGTCGCCTTGGCGAGCGATCACATCACGCGGGCGCAGCCGATCGACATCGCCGTCACGCGCGGCATCGCGAATCTGTCGGGGAACGTTCCCACCGAGGAAGTGGCGCATCGCGCGCTGGCGATCGCGCGCGCCACCGGCGGCGTCACCGCCGTGCAGGACGCGATGAAAGTGCAGGAAGCGCCGCCGGTCGAGCGGCTGCGCTGATCAGCCGCGGCCGAAGGTGTCGCAGGCCTTCGGGTCGCCGCTCTCCCATCCGGTACGGAACCAGCGCACGCGCTGCGCCGAGGAGCCGTGCGTGAAGCTTTCCGGCACGACGGTTCCCTGCATCCGGCGCTGCAGCCGGTCGTCTCCGACCGCGGACGCCGCGTTGATCGCTTCGTCGATGTCGCCCGCCTCGAGCCACTGCCGCGCCTGCTGCGCATGGTTCGCCCATACGCCGGCATAGCAGTCGGCCTGCAGTTCGACGCGCACCGAAAGCGCGTTGTACTGCGTCTCCGACACCCGCTGCCGCGCCTGCTGCAACTGCTCCATCGTTCCTTCGAGGTTCTGCACGTGGTGACCCACTTCGTGCGCGATCACGTAGGCGCGGGCGAAGTCGCCCTGCGCGCCCAGGCGCTCGCTGAGCACGCGGAAGAAGCTCAGGTCGATGTACAGCTTCTGGTCGCCCGGGCAGTAGAACGGGCCCGTGGCGGCGCCGGCGAGTCCGCAGCGGGTGTCGACGCGCTGCTCGAACAGGACGAGCCGCGGCGGCCGATAGGCGGCGCCCGATCGCCGGAAGATGTCCGACCAGACGTCCTCGGTGCTGGCGAGCACCACCGCGGCGAAGCGGCCTTCGTCGTCGGTCGGCGCGCCGCCCGAGTCGCGCGCGACCTGCTCCGACTGCGTCGGCGGCGCGCCGGCGCCGGAGAGCATGCCCAGCAGCACGCCCGGGTCGATGCCGAGGAACCAGGCGGCGACGAAGGCGACGACGACCGTGCCGATGCCCAGCCCGCCGGCGCCGCCCGGAATCGGAATGCCGCGTCGATCCTCGACGTTCGAGCTTTCGCGTTCGCCTCGCCAGCGCATGATCGCTCTCCTAGGCGGTGTGGTCGACCAGCGTGAAGCGCGCTCCGCCGCGTTCGCGCATCGCGCTGAAGCGCAATTGCGGCCAGCGTTCCTGCGCCACCGTGATCTCGTGCGGCGAGCGCACGAGCCAGGTCGGCGCATCGGCCGCGTCGTACGCGATGCGCGCAGCGTTCTGCTCGATGAAGCGGGCGACGACGGTCTCGTCGTCGGCGTCGAGCCAGCGCGCCATCGTGTAGGGCGCAGGGGCGATGCGGGCCGCCACGTTGTACTCGACGCGCAGCCGGTGCGCGACGACCTCGAACTGCAGCTCGCCGACCGCGCCGAGCAGCAGTTGCGCGCCGCCGTCGAGCCGGAAGACCTGGATCGCGCCTTCGTCGCCCAGCTGCGCCAGCGCCGCCCGCAGCTGCTTGGCCTTCATCGGGTCGACGACCTCGATCGTGCGGAACGACTCCGGCGCGAAGAACGGCAGTCCGCTGAAATGCAGCGTCTCGCCCTCGGTGAGCGTGTCGCCCAGGCTCAATGTGCCGTGGTTCGGGATGCCGATGATGTCGCCCGGATAGGCCTCGTCGACGAGGTCGCGCCGCTGCGACAGGAACGTGACGACGTTGTGCGGCCGCAGCGAGCGCCGGGTGCGCACGTTCACCAGCTGCATGCCGCGCTCGAAGCGTCCGGAGCACACGCGCACGAAGGCGACGCGATCGCGGTGCTGCGGATCCATGTTCGCCTGCACCTTGAACACGACGCCCGAGAAGCGCGGCTCGTCCGGCGCGACCATGCGTTCGTCGGCGTGCTTCGGCCCCGGCATCGGGACGAGATCCACGATGGCGTCGAGCACCTCGGCGACGCCGAAGTTGTTGATCGCCGAGCCGAAGAACACCGGGGTCTGGCGGGCGGCGATGAAAGCCTGCCGATCGAAGGCGGGCGTCGCGCCGGTGACCAGTTCGATCTCGGGCTGCGCGTCCTGCCACGGAGCGCCCAGCGTGGCCGCCTGCGCCGCGTCGGTCGGGTCGAGCTGCTCGTCTTCGCCGCCGAGCCGGTCCATTCCGGGGCGGAAGCGGTGCACGCGCGCGCTGCGGAAATCGTAGACGCCGCGAAAGCGGTTGCCCATGCCGATCGGCCAGGTGAAGGGGATCGGCGTCATCCCCAGCTCGCGCTCGATCTCGTCGAGCAGCTCGAGCGGACCGCGCACCTCGCGGTCGAGCTTGTTGACGAAGGTGAGGATCGGGATGTTGCGGCTGCGGCAGATCTTCAGCAGGCGCAGCGTCTGCGCCTCGATGCCGTTGGCCGCGTCGATCACCATCAGCGCGGCGTCCACCGCGGTGAGCACGCGGTAGGTGTCCTCGGAGAAGTCCTGGTGCCCCGGCGTGTCGAGCAGGTTGACCACGCGCTCGCGGTGCACGAACTGCATCACCGAGCTGGCCACCGAGATGCCGCGCTGCTTCTCGATCTCCATCCAGTCGGAGGTCGCGTGCCGGCTGGCCTTGCGCGCCTTCACGCTGCCGGCGATCTGGATCGCGCCCGAGAACAGCAGCAGTTTCTCGGTGAGCGTCGTCTTGCCCGCGTCGGGGTGGGAGATGATCGCGAAGGTGCGTCGCCGCGCGTATTCCGGAAGGCCGGCGGGAAGCGCCGCGGGAACTGCGGTGGAAACCGAGGCGGGAAGGGGAAGCGTTTGCATCGTCTTCGGCAGGGCCGGCCAGTATAGCGGCCGGCGCGGCCGGCCGTTCAGTGCACGCGCAGCGCGTCGCCGATGCTCTGCAGCGGACCGAGCGGGTTGCGGCGCACCTGCATCTCGTCCATCTTCGGCTGGCCGCTGTAGGTGGTGTAGACGACCTCGTCGTCGACGAACAGGATCAGCGCGTTGAAGCTCCATCCGGTGGTGTTCGTGCGGCGAACGAAACCGAGCATGTCGAGCCAGAAGTTGCCGATGCGATCGTGCTTCACGCGCTTGACCGCGATCGCGTAGCCGCTGCACGCCTTGCCGGCCACCAGGCAGCTGCGGATGCCCTGGTCGTATTCGTCGCGGCGCAGCGCGTTGCCCGCCGAGAAGCGCTGGACGATCTCCGGATACGAAAGGATCGTGACCGAAGGGTTGTGATAGGGATTGAAGCCGTCCGAGATCAGTGCGGACTTGCTCGAGCGATAGGGTTCGATGGCCTCCACTGCCTCGCGCGCTTCCTCGAAAGTCTTCCACGGCACCTCGGTCGAGTCGGAGGCCTTGGGCAGCAGCGACTGGCAGCCTGCGAGCATCGTGCCGAAACACAGCGTCAGGGCCACCGGGAAACCGCTGTGCAAGAGGCGCATGATCGGGCGTCAGTGGGGGCTCGCTGCACTACGCGGCATGATGTAGGGTCAGCCGGCACAGCAAACAAGGGGCCCGTCGTGGGCCGGCGTGCGGGCGTCGTGCGTCTTTGCCTTCGACTGCCGAAAGGCGGACAATGGCGCTTTTCACCGAACCGCGCGCCCGAAGCCGCGCGGGCCCGTCCCGGCCATCCTGTTGAGCAACACATTCGACTCGTTCGGCCTTGCCGAACCGATTCTGCGCGCCGTCACCGAACTCGGTTACCGCGAACCCACTCCGATCCAGGCGCAGGCGATCCCGGTCGTGCTGCAAGGGCGCGACGTCATGGGCGCTGCCCAGACCGGCACCGGCAAGACGGCCGGTTTCGCGCTGCCGATCCTGCAGCGGCTGATGCAGCACGCCAACACGAGCGCCTCGCCGGCGCGCCACCCGGTCCGGGCGCTGATTCTCGCGCCCACCCGCGAGCTGGCCGACCAGATCCACGAGAACGTGCGCCAGTACGCGAAGTACACCGGACTCCGCTCGGCCGTGGTGTTCGGCGGCGTGGACATCAAGCCGCAGATCGCCGCGTTGCGCCAGGGCTGCGAGGTGCTGATCGCCACGCCGGGACGGCTGCTCGATCACATGGGCCAGAAGACGGTCTCGCTCGCCCAAGCCGATATGCTCGTGCTCGACGAAGCCGATCGCATGCTCGACATGGGTTTCCTGCCTGACATCCAGCGCATCCTGCATGCGCTGCCCGAGCAGCGGCAGAACCTGATGTTCTCGGCCACCTTCTCCTCGGATATCCGGCGGCTGGCTTCCAGCTTCCTGAACGATCCGCAGGTCATCGAGGTTGCGCGGCGCAACGCCACCGCCGAGAACGTCGAGCAGCGAATCTATCGCGTCGCCGATCTCGAAGCCAAGCGCGCGGCGGTCGGCCAGCTCGTTCGCGAGCGCCAGCTCGCGCAGGTGATCGTGTTCACCAACACGAAGATCGGCGCCGGCCGCCTGGCGCGCCAGCTCGAGCGCGACGGCCTGAACGCCGCCGCGATCCACGGCGACAAGTCGCAGCAGGAGCGGCTCGCCACGCTCGACTCGTTCAAGAAGGGCGAGATCGTCGTGCTGGTCGCCACCGACGTCGCCGCGCGCGGCCTGGACATCGCCGAGCTGCCGGCCGTCATCAACTACGACCTGCCGTACAACGCCGAAGACTACGTGCACCGCATCGGGCGCACCGGCCGCGCCGGCGCGAGCGGCCTGGCGCTGTCGCTGATGACCGGCGAGGACGAGCGGCATCACGCCGACATCGAGAAGCTGCTCGGGCGCAAGCTCGAGGTCGAGCGACTCGAGGTTCCCGCGGCGGCGCGGGGGCGCGGACGCGAGCGTGGGCGCGAGAACGATCGCGAGCGCGAGAACGATCGCGGGCGCGAGAACGATCGCGAGCGCGACCGCGGCGAGCCGGGCGCCGAGCGTCGCGCGCGTTCCGCGCGCGGCTCCGGGCATTCGCGTACGCGCGAGGCGGCGCATCCGGCGGTCGCCGGCTATTCGAACGATCCCTTCTTCTTCGAGCCCTACGTCCCGGCCGCGTCGTCGGCCGAGGCCGAAGCGCCGGCGATGGCGGCCGAACGGGCGGGCGCGCGCAGGCCGCGCCGGGCGGTCGCGGCCCTGCTGGGCGGCGGCAAGAAGCGCTGACCCTGCGCGCGACTGCCGTGCCCGCGCGCACGGCCGGATCGCGTGTTAAAAGCGCAGGCGCGGCCGCTCCGGCCGCCGCCGATCCCTGACTTCCGATGACCCCTGCACCGAAACCGTCGCTTCCGAAGCCCTCGTTTTCGTCGGTCCTCGCAATGGGCGGGCTGCTGGTCGCCGTGTTCATCGTCGACCTCGTCGTGCCGCTAGGCTATGCGCCGTGGACGCTGTACGTGCTGGCGGTGGCCGCGGCGCTGATGCAGGACGACGAGCGAACGCCGCTGGTCGTCGCCATGCTCGCCACGCTGCTCGTGATCCTCGGGTTCGCGCTGAAGTACGACATCGCGGACGACGAGGTGCGCCCGATGAGCGCGGCGAACCGAGGCGCCGCGATCGTCGGCTACTGGGTGATGGCGGCCGTCATCTTTCACGTGATCCGGATGCGCAACCGGGCCGCCGAGTCGCTGTGGCTGCAGAAGGCGCGCGCGAGCGTCGCCAAGGCCCTGCTGGGCGAGCAGAGCGCCGAGGAGATCGGGCGCAATGCGAGCAGCGCGCTCGCGCGGCTGTTCGGCGCCGACGTCGGCGTGCTGTACCGGCTCGACGGCGCCACCCTCGTGCGGGTCGGCGGCTACGCGCTGGACGAGGAGAAGGTCGCCTCGAGCATCGCGGTCGGCGAAGGCATCGTCGGCCAGGCCGCGGCCGATGCGACGGCTCGCGTCCTCGATCATGTTCCCGACGGTCATCTGCCGGTACGCAGTGCGCTGGGCGCCAGCACGCCGGCGCGGCTGGCGGTGGCTCCCGTCCTCGCCGACGAGCGCGTCGCCGGCGTCGTCGAGCTGGGCTCGCTGGATCCCCGGCTCGAC
>QEVN01000132.1 GCA_003576795.1 Burkholderiales bacterium | reverse complement strand
CACCGGGCCGAGCAATGCCTGCAGCTCGAGCACGTCGTCGGCGAACGTGTCGGCAGCGTTCGCGTCGCGCCGCAGCGCGCGCATCGTCACCCGGTCGGTGCCCGGCGCGCGCCCGAGGCCGAGGTCGATACGCCCTGGATACAGCGACTCGAGCGTGCCGAACTGCTCGGCGATCACCAGCGGCGAGTGGTTCGGCAGCATGATGCCGCCGGCGCCGATGCGCATCGTCTTCGTTCCGCCCGCAACGTAGCCGATGACCACCGAGGTCGCGGCGCTCGCGATCCCCGTCATGTTGTGGTGCTCGGCGATCCAGTAGCGCCGGTAGCCCAGGCGCTCGCAATGCCGCGCAAGCTCGAGCGTGTGGCGCAACGCATCGGCGGGCGTGTCGCCTTCGCGAACATGGACGAGGTCGAGGACGGAAAGCGGAGTCATTCTGGAGCCGCGAAGGGTGAAAGGGAAATCGGCATCGACGGTTCCGACGCTACGAGAAGTGCGCGCTTCCCGCGCCGTCCTGGGCACCTCGAGTTGCAGGCAGCGAAGAATGCGCGAAAAGCGCGCATCTCGGAGAAGCATGCCGCTCGCGCCCGGTGGAATGTTCACTTTGCGCGCATTTCGGCTCTCCCTGCAACAGCGCGCGTCGTCCACGACCCGCCGACGGCGTCTGCGTGCCGTGCACCACGGCGCCGGGCGCAAGCTGCGCTGCGATATGCAGCGTTACCGCGTCCGCAATGGTTTGCGCAGCAAGAAACGCTGCACTACGCAGCGAGATGCATGAGGGGCCGGGGTGGGCCCGGGGTGGAGGCCGGGGTGCCAAGCTGCCGGAGCAACAGCTTCGGCGGGCAAAGGCCGAGGCGCCGCATCATATCCACCGCCGCACGCGAGCCCGGTACGCGTCGTATTCCGCGCCGAATGCCGCCTGCAACGCGCGTTCCTCGGGTTCGATCTGGAAGCGGTTCAGGTACGCAACGAACAGCGCGATGGCCGCGAGCGACGCGAGGTTCGACAGCCACAGCCCCCATCCGACGAGGATCAGCGCGTCCGCCAGGTAGATCGGATTGCGGCTGACGCGATAGAAGCCGCCGTCGACCAGCGCCGACGCCTTCTTCGGCTTCATCGGGTTGACGGTGGTGCCGGCGCGGCGGAACTGCAGCGCGCATGCGCTCATCAGCGCGATCCCGGCGACGACGAACACGACCGCGAAAACGCCGCGCGCCGGCAGCGCGAAATCGAGCGACGGCAGCCCTCTTGCGAGCCACCCCATCAGCACGCCGACCGCGAGGGTGACCGCCGGCGGCGGCACCTTCGTCTCGAGCCGATCGAGCAGGGATCGTTCAGGCTGCACGCGGACTCGCTAAACCGGTGGCCCCGCGCGTGAGCCGGGCCAGCATGAAGGTCAGCGCCAGCGTCGGCAATGCCGAGCCGAATTGCGGCGTGAACTGCGCCGACAGATGGAAGGTCGCGACGCCGAGCAGCCAGATCGCGACCGCCCCGCCGTTCACGCCGGTGGCGCCGACGCGCGCGGCGACGTCGTCGGCGCCGCCCAGGCGACCGAGGATGACGCCGTACAGCGGCACGAACACCGAACTGAGCATCAGCAGGAAGGGCTCGAGGCTGTGCATCGGCAACACGAGCGCGAACAGCGTGCAGCCGACGGCGAGCGCGATCGCCCAGCTGCGCTGGCCGATGCGCGGCAGCAGGCTGTGGCTGGCCACCGATCCCGAATAGAGGTCGCCGTAGGCGTTGTCGACCTCGTCGATCAGGATCAGCCCGAGCGCGACGAGTCCGCCCTGCGCGAGCAGCAGCGCGGCGACGAGATCGGTGGACGGAACGGTGAGCGCGACCAGCACGCCGAGCGCGTAGCACCAGATGTTGGCGATCGCGTAGCCGATCCAGGTGCCGCGCAGCGCGCTCGCGCCATCGCGACCGTGGCGCGCGAAATCGGCGACCAGCGGCAGCCACGAGATCGGCATCGCGATGACGAGATCGAGCGCCGACAGCGTGCTCATGCCGCCGTCGCCGGGGCGATTCCACAGCGTGGCCCAGCCGATTTCCTGCGCACGTCCGAGGAACTGCCAGCTGAGCCACAACAGCGACAGGATCACCAGCGGCAACCCGTAGCGGCCGACGAAATGCCGCACCAGCCGCACCATCGAGCCGGAGAGCAGGGCGACCAGCAACGCGCCCCAGGCAAGCGTGACGAAGATCGGCCAGAACGATGCGGCGAGCCAGCCGGCCTCGCGCGCGATCGCGACCGTGCCGTCGCGCATGACGACGAGTTCGAACGTGGTCCAGCCGACGAGCTGCACAACGTTGAGGAACACGGGCAGTCGCGCGAAGCGGCTGCCGTAGGCGGCGTGCATCAGGCCCGCGCTCGACAGCCCGCTGTCGCAGCCGATCTTCGCAGTCCAGGCGAGCAGCCCCGAGCCGATCAGCGACCCGGCGACGATCGCGACGAGCGCGGCGCGCGTTCCCATCGCGGGCACCAGATAGGCGCCGACCTGCATCACGAGCAGGCCCACGCCGAGACTCAGCCAGAGGGCGGCGTGGTCTCGCCAGCCGAACAGGCGTTCGGCGTCGGACAGGGGAACGAGAGCGGTATTGCGGACGGTATTCGTCATGGCTTCCCTGCGCGAGGATTACCTCAACAGGTTCGAAGGGACTTTCTCAGCCGCCGACCGGAACGAATCCCGGCAGACAGCACCCCCAGCGGATGCGCGCGAAGACGCGCAAAGACAGTGTACCCGATGCAGCGCGCAGCGAGCACAGCTGGAACTATCGGGACGCGTCGGTGACGATCAGTGGCGGTGGCCCGAACGGGCGAGATCGCGCACGCTTTCGCCCGGCTCGAGGATGCCGGACAGCGTGACCCCTTGCCGCGCGAGGCGCGCACGGACGCGGTCGACCCTGGCGAGGATCTGCGCGATGGACGCGTCGTCGGATTCCTCGAACGGGATCAGTTGGGCAACGGGCTTTCCGTAACGCGCGATGACGAAACGCTCGCCGCGCTCGACACGATCGAGCAGCTTCGGCAGACGCGTCATCGCAGCGTAGGCGCCGACCGTTTCGGCGGCGATGAGCTTTCTCTTCATGCAGGCCAATCTCGACCAGTCTGAATCGCGTGTCAATGATCGGATCTCAGCCGAACAGGTAGCGGCAACCCGCCACCGCCGCGACCACCGCGACGAAATCGGCCGTCAACGCGGCGACGAGCGTGTGCCGCACGCGCCGCACCTGCACGGCGCCGAAGTAGACGGCGAGCACGTAGAAGGTCGTCTCCGACGAGCCCTGCAGCGTGCTCACCAGATAGCCGACGTAGCTGTCGGGTCCGATCGCCGGGTCGCCGATGATCGACGCCATCACGCCGTAGGCGCCCGAGCCCGACAACGGTCGCAGCAGCGCCATCGGCAGCGCGTCCGCCGGCAGGCCGAAGCGCGCGGTGAAGCCGCCGATGGCGCCGACGATCGCGTCGAGCGCGCCGCTCGCCCGCAGCATGCCGATCGCCACGAGGATCGCGACGAGGTACGGAATGATGCGCACCGCGACCTCGAAGCCGTCCTTCGCCCCCTCGACGAAGCTCTCGTAGACGCGAACGCCGCGCAGCAGTCCGAAGCACAGGAAGCCGGCGACCAGCGCCGGCACGATCCACGGCGAAATCGTCCGGCCCCAGACGACGGTGACGGGCACCAGCGCCGCCAGCGCGGCGAGCGCGAGCACCGATGCCCAGAACGGATAGGCGCCCGCGCCGGCAGCGGAATCGTCCGCGAGCGCGGCGGAAACGGCTGCATCGGCATTCGCAGCGTCTGCGCCCGCCGCCGCGTCTTCCGGCACACCGGCGGCCTCCAGGACGCGGGCGCCGTCACCGCAACCTGCCCTCGTCCGCGCCGTCGCCGCCGCGCCATCGTCCTCCCCCATCGGAAAGAACCTCGCCAGCGCGAACGCCGTCGCCACCGCCGCCGCCGTCCCGCAGATCGACGCGAAGAGCGTCGTCGGCAGGATCCCGGCCGGATCGCTCGAGCCGGCCGACGCGCGCAGCGCGATCACCGCCGTGGGCAGCAGCGTGACGCTCGACGTGTTGATCGCGAGGAACAGCGCCATCGCATCGGTGGCCGTTCCCGGGCGCGGGTTGAGCCGGTCCAGCTCCTGCATCGCGCGGATGCCGAAGGGCGTTGCCGCGTTGCCCAGCCCGAGCGCGTTGGCCGACAGGTTCAGCACCATCGCGCCCATCGCCGGATGCTCGGGCGGAACGTCGCGAAAGAGCCGCGTCATCAGCGGCCGGATCAGTCGCGCGAGGATCGTCAGCAGGCCGCCGGCCTCGGCGACCTTCATCAGGCCGAGGAACAGCGCCATCGCGCCGACCAGCCCGATCGCCAGGGTGACCGCGTCGCCCGCCGACGCGATGGTCGCCGCCGACAGCGCCTGCATCGGCGACGGCGCGCCGGCGGCGGCCACCGCGAAGAACTCGCGCCAGGCCGCCGTGCCGAAGGCGACGAGGACGATCGCCAGGAAGATCGCGTTCAAGCGAGCTTCAGCAGGCGGACCGCGTTCTCCTTCATGATCAGCGGACGCACTTCCGGCTTGATCGGGAGCTTCTCGAAATCGGCGATCCAGCGATCGGGCAGGATCACCGGATTGTCGGTGCCGAACAGCACGCGGTCCTTCAGCAGCGTGTTCGCGTACTGCACGAGCTTCGGCTCGAAATACTTCGGCGACCAGCCCGAGAGGTCGATCCACGTGTTCGGCTTGTGCAGCGCCACCGACAGCTGCTCGTCCTGCCACGGCACGGCCGGATGCGCCATGACGATCTGCAGGTCGGGGAAGTCGGCGGCGACGTCGTCGAGCAGGATGGGGTCGCCGTACTTGATCCGCAACCCGCCGCCGCCGCGCATGCCGGCGCCGATCCCGGTCTGGCCGGTGTGGAACAGCGCCGGCAGGCCCGCCTCGGCGATCACCTCGTACAGCGGATAGACGTCGCGGTCGTTCGGGCGGAAGCCCTGGATGATCGGATGGAACTTGAAGCCCTTGACGCCGAAGTGCTCGATGAGCCGGCGCGCCTCGCGCACGCCCATCTTGCCGCGGCCCGGATCGATGCTCGCGAACGGGATGCAGATGTCGGCGTGCTCGGCCGCCGACTCGGCGACCTCCTCGTTCGAGATGCGCTTGATCCCCATCCCGCGCTCGTGATCGACGGTGAACACGACGAAGCCGATCCTGCGCTGCCGGTAGTAGTCGGCCATCTGCGCGATCGTCGGGTGCTTGACCTCGTAGCGGAAATACCGGCCGCGCGCCTCCAGCGCTTCGGCCTCCGCCTCGTCGGGCAGCATGCGCGTGGAGGTTTCGGCGTGCGTGTGGATGTCGATCGCGACCAGTTCGTCGATGTTCATGGAGCGTTCTCCGGCCAGGGAATCGTTCAGGCTTTCGCGCGCACGAGCAGCACCGGCACCGGCGAGGTGCGCGCCACCAGCTCGGCGTCGCTGCCCATCAGCACGCGGTCCACGCCGCGCCGGCCGTGCGTGCCGAGGACGATCAGGTCGGCTTTCCACAGCGCCGCCTGCTCGACGACGATGCGCGCGACGCGCTCGCCGCTGCTCTGGATCACCTCGCTCTCGACGACCAGCCCCTGCGCCTCGATCGGATCGCGCGCCTGGCGCAGCAGCGTCTCGCCGGCGGCGAGCAGCCCCGGAAGGATCTCGTTCGCGTACACCGCGCCGACCTCGAAGCCGGTGATGTACAGCAGCGGATCGACGACGTGGATGAGCCGCAGGCGCGACGAGCACAGCTTCGCGAGCCGGACCGCCTCGGCCAGCGCTTCGTCGGAAGTGGGGCTGCCGTCGTAGGGCACGAGTATGCGTTCGTACATGCCGGTCTCCTCGCCGCGGAATGAGTGCGGGCTACAGTCTAGGGCCGGAACCGGCCCGCGCGCGACGCCGCTCGCAACGCGGCTTGCGCTTCGTCAGACGCCGGGAATCTGCAACTCCACCCCGGCGCGACCGGCCGCGTTCACGATGTGCATGCGCATCGCGCGCCGCGCCGCCTTGCCCGAGCGTTCGCCGAGGGCATCGAGGATGCGCGCATGCTCGCGGATCGGCTCGCGCACGCGCGCCGGATCGGCGAAGGCGACGCGGCGGCTGCCCTCGACCACCTCGGCGAGGCTCTCGGCGAGCTCGATCAGCATCGGGCTTCCGGCGATCTCGAAGATCCCCGCATGAAAGGCGCTGTCGGCCTCGGCCATCGCGACCAGGTCGCCCGCGTCGGCGGCGGCCTGCATCTTCGCCACGTGCCGCGCCAGGCGCGCGAGCCCGGCGCTCGTGACGACGTCCGCCGCCATCGCCGCGGCAAGCTCCTCGACCTGGCTGCGCAGCAGGTACACGTCGCGCAGCGCGTAGCGCCCCTGGAAGCGCCAGAGTCCGTAGGCCGCTCCCCGGCCCTTCTCGCCCGGCAGCGCGATGAACACGCCGCGGCCCGCTTCGCTGCGCAGCAGGCCGAGGCCCTCGAGCATGGTGATCGCCTCGCGCAGCGAGGCGCGGCTGACGCCCAGTTCTTCGGCGAGCTGGCGCTGTCCGGGCAGGCGCCCGCCCGGCTTCCACTCCCCCCGGCGGATTCGCTGCTGCAGCTCCTGTGCGACGTGCTCTACCGTACCCATCGGGATTGACACCGGGCGGGACCCTCGGCAGGATGTGCGGAAAATCCGGTCTGACCGGTCTGACCAGCCGCCGGAACCAACGGCGGCAACTGTAGCGCACCCCGCCCGCCCTCGAAGCCGATCGTCATGCCCGAAGCATTCCCTCGCGACGCCGCAGACCTCGCAGAGCGCCTCGAGCAGTCGCTCGACGCGATCGCCCGCCTCACCCGCTATCCGCATCCGGGCCGGCACGCGGCGTGGGTCGAGCGCCTGCGCGTCAATCTTCCCGAGTTGCGCGCGTTCGAAGCGTCGAATCCGCGCGCCGATCTCGGCTATCTCGCGCCGCCTCCCGCAGCCGTCCGCACCGCGGACCGGGCGGGCGAGGCCGTCACGCAGGGCGCAGCCGGGGGCGCCGCTCGCGCCGCGGCCCAGGGCCTCGCGCAGGCCGCGCGCGCCGCCGTTGCACAGGCGCGGCGCCGCGACGACCT